>CAZZPB010000020.1:0-3524 GCA_964655905.1 uncultured Candidatus Peribacteria bacterium | reverse complement strand
TGCCAGGGCTTCAACTATTGATGTAGCCAAAATAACAGCAGCCTCATAATAACCACTTTTTGCGCGTCCTTTAACTTTTTCAGCTTGTGCAAATTGAACTGCTATCTGTTTGATATTCCACTCTATATTTTGCTTAAAAATCTCTAAATTCATCTCTGAAATTATTTATTTTTTTCTCACTTTTTCCAACGCTTTTGCAAGCGAAGGTAAGCCTTTTTCTTTCAGATATACACCAAGTTGCATATCTGTTCTAACACCAAAATCTACTCTATAAATTTTCTCAATATTGCCAATAAGGGTATCTTCTCCCTTTCTTCTAAATTGTCCTGTATTTGTTTGTTTCATGCTCCGATATTATCACCTAATGGTATTTTTATACAAATCAAGTTGATTTAAATATCTGGCTTGTCGCCCGCATCTGGCAGAGCGAATTTTGGTGGACGCTGTAGGGCTCGAACCTACGACCCTCTCGGTGTAAACGAGATGCTCTACCAGCTGAGCTAAGCGTCCTTATTTTGGGGGAAAACCAGGGTTTTCCCCCATGACGGCGCATGCGCGCCGCCCCCTTTCCTTCGCACGTTTTCAAGTGGGAGCCCGTCACCGCCATGGCGCGATCCCGCTGCGGCGGGACAAGACCCACTTGAAAACTTTATTCATATTCCATCAACTTTTCAACCAAATAGTAATTTGCTCAAACCTTGCTTCGCCAACGTTTTTTATTCTGAAGGAAAACAAGGTTTTTCCATAGCAATGGCACATTTGTCATTTTTTTTGGGGGCAACCTACGGTTTCCCCCAAGGGCCCCCGCTTTCGCGGGGGCCCTCTTCCCCTTTGTCGCCTCCGAGCGGGAACCCACGAGACCCGCTCGTCGGCTTCACCCGTACCCTGACAGTTTTTCAACCAGTGGTTGCGAATAAGTCATTTCAAATCATCGCAAACAACGCGCTTATTATAGGGGTGGTGTGTTATTTTGCAAATAAACTGGCAATCCTGGCCGATTTTTGAGGCAATTATGGATCATACGCAAATGACTTTGAATAAATAATATGTGACATAAATTTCAAAATCCGAATAACAAATTTCAAACAAAGGTCAAATGTTTTAATTTTTAATATCAAATAGGAATTTTCAGTCCCCATATTGAATTGACATTTGAAATTCGGATTTCGGATTTGATCATAGTTTTTCCTGAATTTTTATTCAAAGAAAAAATCGTATGATCCCATTATCTCTTGCTGAAATATTTAACTTCATCAAATTGTTTGAAGTCAGCGTCCTGTGTCCAGAGCGTGGCATTATATTTTCTGGCTGTAGCTAAAATAATACTGTCAGCCATTGGCAATTTGTGTTCGTTGCTGAGTTTTGCGGCCTGCAGGGCAATTTCCAAATCAAGATCGATCATTTTCCCGAGCTTCATATGCGCTACGATGCGCAGCCCTGTGTTTTCATCTTTTTCGCACAGTATTTTTTTGAATACCTCATAAATAATAATTGATGGCACAAGCAAATATTTCGAATTCTCAACAGCCTTTGCAAAATGCTTTGCATGCCCTGTATTTGCGAAATATTCCAGCCAGGCTGATGAATCTACAATATTCATAATCTGTCTTTTTCTCTTATTATGCTTGTGCTCATGCCTTTCAAAGCGCCCCTTAAATTTGAAATTGGCTCTAGGGGTATGAGTTCAATCCTGTTTTCGTATGGAATAATTTCAATTTTTATTCCCGAATTGAGCTTCATGGTTTTTCTTATGCTTATTGGTATTACTATCTGGAATTTTGAAGAAAGCGTGACTGTTGACATAAAATTATATATTATATTATGATCGATATCCTTTTAGTAAAATTATACCATGATCGATCTTATAAATACAAGAAAAAATCTGATATAGATTTTCCATTTCCTTTAAACTAAAATGAGTCCATGGCTATATTTCATTTTATGAAAAAACATTTTTTATTAATTTTTGCCGGCAGTTTTTTACTTTTCCTGCTACTTTTTTTAACCGCTTGTGGCAGGCAAAGTAAGGAACAATTTCAAACCGTTCCCTATTTTGCCGAAACACAGGACAAAAAATCTGTTTCCACGCAAAATATTATTCAAAAAAGCGAAAAACCTGATATCAGGATTATTTCTCCAGATCTAAATAAACCCATCAAAAGTCCTCTGAAAATTGCGGGGCAGGCTTCAGGGCTTTTCTTTGATGAAGGAGTATTTTCGATCATATTAAAAGATGTGAATGGGCAGGAAATTGGACGTGCTTCCTCCCGCGCCATGGCGGACTGGATGACGTCTGAGCTGGTCCCATTTGAAGCAGAATTGGTCTTTCAAAAGGCAAAAACGGCAACTGGTAAACTTGTTTTTGAACCCGGAACAGGTCCGGGGAATGCTCCAAAAAGTCAGGAATTTCCTGTAATTTTTGAGGAAACGGATTCAAAAGAAAAAGCAGGCATGTCGTCTTCAAAAGAACAATCAAAGCTACAGGAAGCGGAAGATCCAATTGATAAAAAAAGTCTTGCCCGTCTGCGCCAGGGCTGCCTGTCGGGCAAGGACTGTATTCCGTCCATTGACCATCCGAAATTTTTGCCTGCCAAAAAAGCCGCTTTCATGAAGGATGAAGATATGATTTTGGGCTTTGTCTCGGGGCGGGAGGCTCGCGCTTATCCTATAAAAATTTTGAACTGGCACGAAATTGTCAATGATTCTTTTCAAAATAAGCCCATTGTGGTGACTTTTTGTCCTCTTTGTATGACGGGGCGTGTGTTTGATCGTGTTGTTGACAGTGAAACGCTTGAATTTGGTGTCTCCGGCATGTTGCTCAACAGTAATTTGGTCATGTATGACAGAAAAACAAACAGTCTATGGAGCCAGTTTGCGGGTGAGGCGTTAATTGGACCAAAGCGCGGCACGAAGTTAAAACAGATTCAGACTGACACTGTTTTGTGGAAGGATTGGGTGAAACAACATCCCTCTACTTTGGTTTTATCAAACAGTACTGGTTTTGAACGTGATTATGAAAAATATCCGTACAGTGATTATCGTGAAAGCGGCGAGGTGTATTTTCCCCTGGAACATGAGGATAAAAGCCGTTTTGCAAAAGAAATTGTTTATGGCATTGTTCTTGGTGATAAACAAAAGATGTATTCTGAAACTGAGTTGAAAAAAGCCCTTCCTGCTGGCGGCAGTTTTGAGGATTCTTTTTCTGGGGAAAAATTAAAAGTGGCTTACGATAAAGGCGTTCTCCGAATCAAAAATGTCAAAACCAATGAAGAAATATTAAACGCAGTATCTTTTTACTTCAGCTGGTACGCTTTTTATCCAAAAGCTGAAATTTTCAAGGCTCCTAAGGCAAAATAATCATCTTGATCTGGGGGCAACCTACGGTTTCCCCCAGGTACCCCCGCTTGCGCGGGGGCCCCCTTCCCCTTCGTGCGCCCCCTTCGGTTGGGAACCCACGAGACCCAACCTGCGGCGCTATTTCATATTCATTCATTTTTCACCTCCAAAACAAATCTGGCTTCCAC
>CAZZPB010000019.1:0-8602 GCA_964655905.1 uncultured Candidatus Peribacteria bacterium | reverse complement strand
GGAACGGTCGCGACCGTTCCCTACGGCGGGGCGGAACTTCATCACGGTTTAAAAACTTTTGCAAAATTCAATCCAAGATCAATGAGATCGTTTCCATCGATTCTTCCATCGTATGTGGTGTCAACGAGCGGGTCAAAATCTTTGTCAGTATCAAGTTTTCCAAAAGCGCGCGCCAACTTTTCTAAATCCCGACCATCAACCCTGTCGGAACGGTCGTTGTCTCCTTTTAGCCCGCGTTTGTCTTGCCCCGCAATTTCTACCGGCGGACTTTCTTTTGCGCCTTTTACGGCTGCAACTCTATAAACATAGTCCAAATGCGGTATCAACAGGCTGCTGCCGGCATCGCTGCCTTTATCTGTAAATGTAGGGCTGGTAACCTCTTTGAGAAATTTCCATTCTCCATGTGGATTTTTACGATATACTTTGTATGCAGTTGCCCCTGCATGAGCATCCCATTTTAAAGCCAAACTGTAGCGTTCGGTTCCATTCCCGGATTTTAGATTTTTTATATTGTCGAGTTTTAGGGGAAGTGTCATGCCCTGAAAATCTGTCTTGAAATCAGCTGTTGGCGTTGCGGCAAAACTGTTTTTCCCAAATTGCACTTTAGTGTCAGCGGCTCCCTTGCTGCCATCGTTAAGTTCAAAATAAGCGGTAAAAAGTTCTCCCGTTCCACTTACGCCGGTTTTTGCTGTGGCGCTTGTTTGCGCCTCAGCCACAATCAGCTTTCCAGCCACGCCGTTCTCCAGCGCCGCCTGGAATGAAGTCGCCACTTTGCCTTCATGGCTGAGAAAATTCCCCACTGCCGCCTTTTTATATGTGAGAACGGCGGGGTCATAAGTAATTTCAAGTCCGTATACAAAAAGATCTTTCACGTCCGTTGCTTTCGCACTGAAAACCACGGCCGTATCTGTTGGCGATTTTGGCGGCTGCTCAACAAGTTCAATTTTTGAAGCCGGCGTTTTTGTTTCTGTGGAACCCGGAGTCGCCGCACGTACAACAGCGCTGTATGCAAGGCTCCCAAACGCTGCAACAATAGAAAAAACAAAAATCAGCAAAAGCGCCATTTGATGTTTTATCCCTGTTAAAAAGCCATTAAGGCTTCCACCAGGGTTTATGCTTTTTTGTTTCATGGTGGTTTTTTTAAGATATAAAAAAAGAAAAATACTCCCGGCCGAAAGTGTTTTTTATTGTAACCATCCGGAATGAAATTTTTTTAACCGCGAAATGAAAAAATTCTAAACTGCGGAAAATTGCTTTTTGACCGCCATATGTTACTATTTGCAGGCATTTTCGGAATTTTTTAAATATTAAAAAATATGAGCAGAGAAAGGTTTGAGCAAATTGAGGATTTTTGAAAATGGGGTCTCGGGGTACCTGATTTTTGAAAATTCGAATAGTGTCAAAACCTTTCAAAGCCGCAGGTTGGGTCTCCGTGGGTCCCCAACCGGAGGCGTGCGAAGGGGAAGGGGGCCCCGAGACTTGTCGAGGGGTGCCTGGGGGAAACCGTAGGTTGCCCCCAGAACAAAGCCGCGATAGCTCAGCAGGTAGAGCGTTTCCATGGTAAGGAAAAGGTCCCGGGTTCGATTCCCGGTCGTGGCTCCAGTACAATGTTTATAGTTTGATCCTATCAAATTGAGAAAATCAACGTTTCTATGCAAACCTGCAAACAATGTGCCAAAAATTTCGAAATCACTGAAAAAGATAAGGAATAAGGAGATATATTGAAAACGATCACTTGAAAACTAAAAATACAGAGTATATACTTTGGTTAGTAATTAATCTTTGCATATGAGTAAAATTGTAATGACGATAAAAACTGAAAAAAAACTGAAGGGAAAAGCGCAGAAAATAGCCAGGGATCTTGGCTTTCCGCTTGGAACTCTTGTCAATGCCTTTCTGCGTCAATTTGTAAGAAATAAAACAGTTTATTTTACAGTGCTGGGTACGGATGTAATCAATCAGGAAATGGAGAGGCATCTCGATGAAATCGAAAAAGACATTATGAATGAAAAAAATATTTCCTCTCCATTTGATAATATGGAACATATGCTAGCCAATCTAAAAAATACATGAAATACAAATTTCATAATCATTTCAAAAAATCCTATAATAAATTACCAAAAAAGCTTCAAAATAAAGTGGTTGAAAAACTTTCCATTTTCGCTAAAAATCCCTTCACATCAAGTCTAAATAATCATTTATTAATTGGAAAATATAAAAATTACAGAAATATAAATATCACTGGAGATTTCCGGGCAGTCTATAAGGAATTATCAAAAAATGAAATCATTCTGGTTAAATTAGGTACGCATTCAGAATTGTATAAATAAAAAATTGCTCCATTTAAATATTTTTATATTATTGCTACCATGAATTATACTTTTCTCACCGGACTTGTAGGTTCGCTTGTTCTTGTGACGGGAGCGGCGTGGCCGGAAATTAAAGATGTTAAACATCCAGCAAAATCCATAAAAAATTGGCTGTTTGCTATCGGTGGGTTTATCATGCTTCTGTATGCCATTTTTGGCTATCTGTCGGGCGGGCCGATCTTTTTTGTGATCCTGGAAATTCTCGTTGCCATATCAAGTATTCTCATGATGCTCAACACGCCGGACGAAGTTGACACACCAATCCTGGCAATAAGCAGTCTGGGCCTTATTATCTGGTCGCTGTATCTTTTTGCAGGCTACAATACGATATTTTTTATCCTTGGACTTTGCGGAATCGGCCTCGGCTATGCCTTTCAAATGGGCACTTTGCGCCGAGAACTTGCTTTAACGCTTGGCAGTATTTT
Organism: uncultured Candidatus Peribacteria bacterium; assembly: GCA_964655905.1. Classification (GTDB taxonomy): domain Bacteria; phylum Patescibacteriota; class Gracilibacteria; order UBA1369; family UBA1369; genus CAYHVY01. The sequence goes on along the minus strand of CAZZPB010000019.1, from coordinate 5,808 downwards.
GATCGCAATATTCAGTTATATTGAAGCAAGCTGGGTATTTTTCTGGCTGAATGTGTTTTTTGCCATTTTCTCAAGCTATTACCTTTACAAAGTCCTGGCCCGCAAAAAAGCCCATAAATAAGAGATATTTAGGATCATACGCAAATGACTTTGAATAAATAATATGTGGCATAAATTTCAAAATCCGAATATCAAATTTCAAACAAAGGTCAAATGTTTTAATCCAACGCATCAAGATAGGTCACCCATTTGCCTTTCCAGTTTTTAAAACGGACAATTGGCCACCCCGTTTTGTCTTTTTCATAACGGAAATCCGGCGTTCCAAGTTCACATTCAGGGACCGTTTTTTTGCCTGTTTCGTGCGCGATGATGTACTCCGGCATCGCAGTATTGGAAATATGGCGTTTTAATTTATTCATCAAGCGTACGCCTTTATGTACGCTTGTTCTTTGCAGCCCGGCGGCGGGAATATTTGGCATGTTGTGGCTCAAATAATAGGGTTTTATTCCACAAAGATATAAACTCATGAAAAGTTCGCGCAGAGTTTTTTCATTGTCGTTGATGCCCTTTACAAGCGGTGTATCGGACATAAGGAGTGTGCGTGCCCCGCTCGCGCGAATTCGCTCTACAGCTTCTTTAAAATCTTTGGTTAATTCTTTTGGATGGACGGTGTGCACGCCAATTTCCGTCACTTCGTACAGTTTTAACAAAGCGCAAAAAGCATTATCAATGCGATATGGATTGTGAAGCCACGCGCGGGTATGAATGCGTATCGCCTTTATGGCAGGAATGCCGCGAATATCCTTCAACATCGCTTCCAGCGAAAAATTGTCGAAAACGAGCGGGTCTCCGCCGCTGAAAATCACCTCTTCAATTTGAGGGCGCGCGCGGATTGCCTCAATTGTTTGCTTCCAGAATGGCTTTCCGCCGTGTTTTTCTTGCGCGGCATTGGACTGCAGTGAACGAAAACAGAAAACACAGTAGCCCAAACAGACGTCGGCCGTGTAAATAATGACACGATTATCATATTTATGTTGGGCGATGGGTGTAATCATTTCTTTTTTTTCTTCCCAGTTTTCTTTTTTTGGAGAATATTCGTCGGGGCCGGAGACGGGGTATTTATGCGCCGAAGCCCTCGCTTTCCCAGCGCGTGTCATTCCGGCGAAAGCGGGAAAAACTTGTCTCCAAATCACATCATTTTCTTTCGGATTTCCTTTTTTATCTTTTGAAACAAGGGATATGACGTAGGGTGTCAGCAAAAAGCGCAGACCGCCTTCGTTCCATGCTTGCGCGCCCTTTACCCATTTTTCTTCCAGATGTGGAAAAACCTTCTGCAGCTTTTGCCAGTTTGATACGGCATTTTGCTGTTGCCACAGCCAACTTTGCCACTTTTCAAGAGAGATGTCCCTGAAATAAGCGGGGCGGTTTTTATACGCATCAAAATCAAACATAAAATGGATTAGACCCAAACTGCCAAAATGGCTCCGGCAAGAACCATATTCACTAAATTAAAGCCATTATTGATGAAATAAAGCACCAAAGGCTTTTTCTCAAAAAGATAACCGCTTAAACTGGTCGTTGCCACAAAGCCCAGCCAGAGCCAAAAACCTGACAGAGCTCCGGCCACAGCGGTAGTTGCCTGAAGATAATCCACAAAATGGGACATCACATATGCCATGACAAAACTTGTAATGACCGTGCCAATATAAGCCGGACCGGCCTCTTTCTTCATTTTTTCCATTTCTTCTTTGCTTTTCTGATGAAGACCAATGTGTTTCATCCAGATCTTTCCGAACAGAAGCGGCGAATACCAGGCCATTCCAAGCACCATGCTAACAATTACCACGACCAGCATGGCGACATAATTAAGGGAAACGGCAGGCATAGTAAAAATGTTATAAAATATATGCCCATGATATCCTTATATTTGGTATACTGGCAAATGAGATAAGAAATTTAAAAATTAAGATGCAGATTTTATATTGAAAATTAAAAAAATAAACATATGTCGGAAAATCTTGATTTCTTTTCGTCTCAATCGCCTGAAAAAGTTTTTCAAACGCTTAAAACTTCAAAAAATGGCTTAACTGAAGCTGAAGCCGGGTTGCGTTTGGTGAAGTACGGGTTCAATACAATCGCGGAGAAAAAAGAACTCGGTGTCATTTTGGAATTTTTATCGCATTTCAAAAATCCGCTGGTTTTAGTTTTGCTCACGGCTGCGGCGATTTCCGCGTATCTTGGTGAAATTAAAAATTCTGCCGTCATCAGCGCCATAATTTTGGCAAGCGTGATTTTGGACTTTTTTGAGGAACACAGCGCCAACAACGCCGCCAGAAAATTAAAAGAAAAGGTCAATGTTACGGCGACTGTCATACGCCAGGGCAAGAAAAAAGAAATAAAAAATTCAAATGTATGTGTTGGGGATATCATTTTTTTAAATTCAGGCGATTTGGTGCCGGCGGACGCGCGGATCATGGAAGCAGACGATTTTTTTGTTAACCAGTCGGCGCTCACGGGAGAGTCGTTTCCTCAGGAAAAATTTCCAAATATCAGCAAAAATGGCAAAACAAATGATAAAAACAACAATATTGTGTTTTTCGGATCAAGTGTTGTCAGCGGAACTGCGCTTGCCGTGGTGTTCCAGACGGGCCAGGCGACTACATTCGGCCACATTGCCAAAAGCATATTGAAAAAGGATGTTAAAAGCGAGTTTGAAATCGGTATCGCAAAATTCGGCTTTTTTATCATGAGAATTATTTTAGCGATGACGCTGTTTATTCTTTTCGCGAACGCGCTGATACAAAGAGATATTCTTGAATCCTTCATTTTTGCGGTAGCGATCGCGGTCGGCGTAACGCCGGAACTATTGCCCGTTATCATGTCAATTACCATGGCGCGCGGATCCCAGCGGATGGCCAAAGCAGGTGTCATTGTCAAGAAACTGTCAGCCATCCCGAATTTTGGCAGCATGGATATTTTATGCACGGATAAAACCGGCACATTGACCGAAGACCACATCACCCTGGTAAAATACACTGATATTTTTGGTGTCAACGATGAGCATGTTTTTCTTTACACGTACCTCAACAGCGTCTATCAGACAGGCGTAAAAAATCCCCTGGACAAAGCGGTGCTTGAATATAAAAAGGCGGACTTGTCCGCCGTAGTGGAACGAATGAAGACGGAGATTGGCGCGTACAAAAAAACGGAAGAAATTCCTTTTGATTTTGTGCGTAAAATGATGAGCATTGCTGTCAGCGGTCCGGATGGTCTTGTGCTCATAACAAAAGGCGCTCCGGAAGATATAATCGCCAAATGTGATTTTTACATGCAGAAAACAGTGGTAAATCCGCTTACCGCCGAAGCAAAAAAATCCGCCTTAACCTATTATCAACAATTAAGTGAAGAAGGGTATCGTGTGCTGGCGTTAGCCATTAAAACGAATATACCGAAAAAAAATCAATATACATCCGCGGATGAAAATAATCTTGTGCTTGTGGGCTTTGTATCATTTCTTGATCCGGCCAAGAAAGATGTTGGCGAAGTATTAAAGAGCCTCCATGCCTATGGCATAGAAGTGAAAATAATCACGGGCGACAATGAATTTGTTTCACAAAAAGTGTGCAGGGATGTCGGCCTTGATGTAAAAGGAATTTTATTGGGAGAAGAAATTGATGGACTGACTGAAGAAGCGCTGGGGGTTCGCGCGGAAAAAACCACTATCTTCGCGCGTTTTTCTCCGGATCAGAAAAATCAAATTATTGCCGCGTTGCGCGCGCGCGGCCATGTGGTCGGTTATCTTGGTGATGGCATTAACGACGCGCCGTCTCTTAAAACGGCGGATGTAGGCATTTCAGTGGACAATGCCGTGGATATCGCTAAAGAAACAGCTGATATTATTTTGACAAACAAACATTTAAAATCCGTTATTGATGGCGTCCTGGAGGGCAGACGAACATTTGGCAATACCATGAAATACGTGATGATGAGTCTGAGTTCCAGCTTCGGCAACATGTTCAGTGTTTTGGGAGCGATATTTTACCTGCCATTTTTACCCATGCTGCCCATCCAAATTTTGCTCAACAATTTTATCTATGATTTCTCACAAATTACAATTCCATCCGATAGAGTGGACCACGACTGGGTGAACAGGCCGCACAAATGGAATATTGCTTTTGTGAAAAAATTTATGTACGTTTTTGGACCGCTCAGCTCCGTGTTTGATTTTCTGACCTTTTTTGTGCTTTTTTCTGTATTTCATCTGAGCGAGGGCGCTTTTCAGACAGGCTGGTTTATGGAATCGCTTGCGACGCAAACTTTGGTGATCCACATTATCCGGACAAAACAAATTCCATTTATACGCAGCAGGGCAAGCAAACTTTTGACGATAAGCACAATAGCGGCGGTCGCAATCGGCTGGATTCTGCCATTTACGCCACTTGGTAAGTTGTTTAAATTTTCACCGTTGCCGCTTTCGATTATGCTGGTCATAGCCGGACTGGTGCTGATATATTTAATTCTGGTGGAAATCGTAAAAAGAATTTATTATAAAAAATATAAATTTTAGAAATAAGGCATGGAAAGATATTACACACAGGCTGTAAATGCGGAAGTAGTTTCCACCAACGGCGAATTTATCGGCCGCGTGCTGGAAGTTCTTGTTGACCCCAATACCGGAAAAGTCGCCGGTTTTTTATTGTTTCCAAAAGGGAAAAAAGTGCTCGCTCCTTCGGACATTGTTTTTTGGGATCAGCACATCATTATCCATGATGCCGATGATATCATGGAAATCAATGAAATTCTCAAGGTAAAAGAGGTTCTTGCCAAACATACTCCAATAATAAAAAATAAAGTTTTTACCGAAGACAAAATATATCTTGGCACTGTTATGAATTTTGCCATTGATACAAAACACTTTGTTTTAACAAAAATCCTTGTAGCTAAAGCGATTTTGGGCATTTTTTATCATGATGAAAAAATCATCACATATAACAATATTATTGAAATTACGCCGGATGCCATTATTGTCAAAAGTCCAAGAATTCCTTTAAAAGTAAAAGAAAAATCCTCCGCGAAAGGGAATTTAAACGTTGCCGCAGCAGGGAACGCAGATCTGCGGTCCCTGCTGCGGTCCCTACGGCGGGATCGCTAATTGTGTCACATTTTCAAAATTTCATCCTGCAAACCAAACATAACCTTTCTTTCACGGGATAATTTGTGGTCGAAGCCAAAAACATGGAGCAATCCGTGAACAAATAAAAATTGTATTTCCTGTTCGAACGTTTTTTCGTGCCTTTCTGCCTGTCTTTTAGCCGTTTCCACCGAGATAATAATTTCACCAATGATTTTTATTCCAGGGCAGTTTATGTCTTCCGGGTAATGAAAAGAAAGCACATCGGTAGGCCTGTCAAAACCCCTGTGTTCTCTGTTCAACTGGTGAATTTCATAATCGCCAACAAAAGCAATCTGGACTATGCAGGTACCAGCAGGGCGCAATTTAAGAATTTTCACCGTTTTTTTAAGAAGCAAATCCAGTTTTTTCCTGTTTGCCCGATATGTTTTGACCCGATTTTCAATTTCTAGCTTGAGCATGGTTTTGTTAAAAAAGAAAAAAGCTGAAGGTTGGGCCTCGTCCCGCCACCGCGGGATCGCGCCATGGCGGGGTTCCCCGTGAGGAGGGCGCGCGCGAAGGGGAAGGGGGCTCCGAGGCTTGCCGAAAAGCGCCTGGGGGAAACCGTAGGTTGCCCCCGGATAAAATGGCTTTTTTAAGGAGAAAATCCAGTTTTTTCCTGTTTGCCCGATATGTTT
>CAZZPB010000018.1:0-7032 GCA_964655905.1 uncultured Candidatus Peribacteria bacterium | reverse complement strand
CAAATGACTTTGAATAAATAATATGTGGCATAAATTTCAAAATCCGAATAACAAATTTCAAACAAAGTTCAAATGTTTTAATTTTTAATATCAAATAGGAATTTTCAGTCCCCATCTTGACTTGACATTTGAACCTTTGAACTTTGATATTGAATTGACATTTGAAATTCGGATTTCGGATTTGATCATAGTTTTTCCTGAAATTTTATTCAAAGAAAAAAACGTATGATCCTTTAAATATGCATTTTTAGAAATTTTTCACAATTCATTCATTGATTTTTCATATTTTTCCAGTATCATGCTTGGGAAAATCTTTTTTTAATATTTAATTTTTTAAACAAAAAATTATGAGTTACAGAGAAGCAATAATAAGTATTCCAGAAGGTGCCGGATCAGGACTGCAAACAATATTGATTACAAAGGAAATGAGGCGTGGTGAGTTAAAAAATGCAAAGGGACAGTCTGACCAATTGCCGGAGCAAACAAGTCTTTTAATTGAACAAACCAGAATAGCCTTGAGTGAACGGTTGCAGGCAAATAATTACCTTGTAATGGACGATAAAGGAATTGTGCTTGACACTCCAAATGGAAGTGAAGCTAATAAATTCTTCAAAGCTATATCCTCACAGGGTCATGAAGCATTTTTGATTGGACCAAATATAACATTTCTGCTCGATGCAAAAGGGAAAACATTTTTGACAAGTGCAATAATAAAAAGCATTGAAAATATGACTGGAAAAGCTATAAACGACGCTCTATATGGCGATAGAAAAGAAAACTTATACGACCAAATTGATTGAACGTTAAACCTTAAATTCCTCCCGCAGATGCTCGATTTCGTCGCGGAGTTCTGCGGCTTTTTCGAATTCCAGATTTTGCGAGGCCAAATCCATTTGAGCTTCCAGCTCTTGAATAAAACGGCCCATTTCTTCACGCGGAATTTTTTTGACATCAATGTGGCGTTCGCCGAAACGGGAAAGCTTTTTCTGGCGTTCCATCGTAATATCTTTTACAGCTTTTATAATTGTTTGAGGCGTAATGCCGTGCTTTTTATTGTGTTCCCGTTGAATGGTCCGCCGCCTGCTTGTTTCATCAAGGGCTTTTTTCATGGCATCCGTCATGCGGTCAGCGTACATCACGACAAAACCGTTTACATTGCGGGCACACCGGCCAATCGTCTGAATCAGGGCCCCCGCTGAGCGCAAAAAACCTTCCTTATCCGCATCCAGAATACCGATAAAAGATACTTCAGGCAGATCAAGACCCTCACGCAAAAGATTGATCCCCACCAGTACATCAAACTTGCCAAGACGTAAATCACGTAAAATCTCGATGCGCTCCAGAGTCTCAATATCAGAATGAAGATAACGCACCCTGATATCGGCTTCGGTAAGATGTTCAGTTAGATCTTCAGCTGAACGCTTCGTCAAGGTTGTCACCAGAACACGGTCGCCCTGCTTAACCCGTTTTCGAATTTCCTGGATCAAATCTTTAAACTGATTTTTACTTGGACGAACAATAACCTCGGGGTCAATCAGCCCTGTAGGCCGGATAATCTGCTCAACAATTTTCCCCCGGCTTTTTTCAAGTTCATATTTGGAAGGAGTAGCTGAAACATAAACAACCTGATTGACCGCTTGTTCAAATTCTTCAAACTTGAGAGGGCGATTCTCATGCGCTGATGGCAAACGGAAGCCAAAATCGACAAGCGTCTGTTTGCGTGAAAAATTGCCGTTATGCATACCCCCAATCTGTGGAATTGTCATATGCGACTCATCCACAAACAGCAAAAAATCATCGGGAAAATAGTCAAAAAGAGTCGCCGGCGGCATGCCGGCAGTGCGCGCATTCAAATAGCGCGTATAGTTTTCGATGCCCGTGGTGTAGCCTGTTTCAAGCAAAATTTCCAGATCATATTCCGTGCGCGTTTTAATGCGCTGCGCTTCCAAAGCCTTTCCCTGAGCCAAAAGTTCATTGTAGCGTTCGGCAAGCTCCGCTTTAATTCCGGCCACCGCGTTCTCAATTTTCTCGCGGCTGGTGATATCATGTTTGGCCGGAAAAATTTTTATTGTCTCAAGTTCACGCAGTTCTTCTCCCGTAAAAGAATCAGCCTCCGTAATACGCTCAATTTCATCTCCAAAAAATTCAAGACGGAAAATTGTGTCACGGTCCGGCGGAAAAATCTCTACTGTATCGCCCAAAACATGAAACATCCCCTGCTTAAATTCAATTCTGGAGCGGATATATTGAATATCTGTCAACTGCCGCAGCAATTTATCCCGCACGCGCTGCTCCCCGGCCTTCAAAGTTATGGCAAACTGTTCATAGTCATGAACCGAACCCAGGCCATAAATACACGAAACTGAAGCCACAATCAGCACATCCCGCCTGGTCAACAGGTGCACCGTGGCGGCATGCCGGAATTTGTTGATTTCTTCATTGATGGAAGCGTCTTTTTCAATATAGGTGTCTGTGGAGGGAATATAGGCTTCAGGTTGATAATAATCGTAATAGGAAACAAAATAACTGACAGCATTGTCAGGGAAAAATTCCTTGAATTCAGCGCAGAGCTGGGCTGCCAGAGTTTTATTGTGGGCAATTATAAGTGTAGGCTTTTGCATTTGAGTCACAATTTGAGCCATGGTAAACGTTTTACCACTGCCCGTAACTCCCATAAGGACCTGGTGTTTTTCACCCTTCTGCAAGCCATTAACAAGGCCTTCAATTGCTTTTGGCTGATCCCCTGCGGGTTTGAACGGCGCAACAAGACGAAATTTATCCATAAGATCGCGCCAAAGGCGGGGTTAAGAAATTACAGCCTCCACTAAGAATGGGTTTACTTTTCTACCATGTTTGACTATAATCTAGCAAAGATTTCCTTATATTTTAACCCTTTTTTAAAGTATGACTAAACATCAACCATTATGTTGGGTTGTAACTGTTCTCCTTTTTGTTGGAGGCCTTAACTGGGGCCTGGTAGGTCTTGGCGGCTTTATGGGCAGTGATCTCAACGTTGTTCACGCTCTTCTTGGCGCTTGGCCAAAGGTCGAATGGCTTGTATACCTTCTGGTAGGCCTCAGCGCCCTTTTATATGGCTACATGGCCATGTCCTGCAAGGAATGCGCCTGCATGAAAATGGATAAAAAATAAGAAAATATCGCAAGGAACAATTTTAAAAAGCCCGTAGGGGCAGGTTTAAAACCTGCCCCTACGGGCTTTTTTGTATTTACAACTTGGATTTTGCTATTCTATCGCTTCTACAACAATAGCGGGAGAAACTAGTAGATTTGTTTCAAATAACACCGTTCGCAATATACATTTTCCAGTTGATTAGGCGCGTAAGTAGTCTGGAATTCATTAGTACAGCGGCCATTATGTTCGTGGCCCTCCTGAATGCAATCGCACTGGCGCAGATTAAGTTTGCGTGGATTTTTAGCAGCCATTCTTTCTTTATGGCGCTGTTCAAAACATTTGCGCGGTATTGGAAGTTTTTGCTGGCGATAGAACTTTAATTCCTGCGGAATAATTTTGCGGAATTTGCGGACCGTACATGGAAATCATCTGCTTGCCGGTAAGATCGCATTTGCGATGATAGAGATTGCGGAAATTACGAAAAGATATCCTTCTTTGAACCCGGCAGGTCGGACACAGCGTTGGAGCCGGAATCTGATATTTTTTACCGGCGCCCGCCCTGAGCGAAGTCGAAGGAAAAATCGGTGAGACTTTGTCATAAAACTTGAGGTCTTCAGGGGCAATTTCAAATTGTGTTTGGCACTGATTACAGGTTTTTTGCATTTTTAAGGAAAATTTCATATTACAGGATTATCGCTATAATTCATTTAAAAAAATATTTTCTGTAACTGATTCATTGGGTCTTCCCGCCCAAATAAGCGCTGAATTAACTATTGTAACCATCCTAGCTATTTGATCCATGTTCTCCAGGGATGGACATAGTCTTCTTACCACACGATCCGAGCTGAGATAAAATGCATGTATTAAATCGCCTAACATTCTGCCAATTTCTTGATCTAATAGAGTTGATCCACGAAAATAGATATAACTTTCTATTTCAACCATCAATGATTCAATAACAGTTTCCCGGTCTGCATCATTTTCGTATAGATCTTCCAGCATATGTTTTATGATTGATTCAATAAAATCTGATAAAATAATAACATGTTTTTCATTTTACACAATGCTTATTGAGTAATACAATTTTGGGTTTGAAGAAAATTCAGAAAAAATTTAGAAAGTTTTCATAAAATTATGATAAGTATGTTGCATCGTACGATGAAAAAGGTTTGGTAGTAGGTTTGAGACTTGAAGGTCGTCTTCTAATAAATGTCACAAAAGGTGAAGACAGAAAAGAAATGGATCAAGAACAAATGGCTTGTGGAAGACAAAAACCACACATAGGCCTAAGGTTTGCGCTGCGCGTTTTTCAAACACCGAAAACGCGTTTATTCAAACACTAAAGATTGTGTGAATACTGATATATTTCGTTAAACAGTTGCTGAAGTACAAGTTAAGCCTGTGGTTGGGTCTCGTGGGTTCCCAACCACAGGCTTGCAAAGGGAAAGGGGGCGGCGCGCATGCGACGTAAAGGGGGAAAACCCTGGTTTTCCCCCAAATTAGGAACATCCGCTCGTCTCCCCGCAATCCAAACACTTGTAACAGCTTCCGTTGCGCACCATCACGGCGCCGCAGGCGGAACACACCGCCGCGTCTTCGTTATTAAGGTAGAGAGCGCGGTCTTTTTGGATTTTTGCAAATTCTTCCCGGGTAAGATGGGAAATATCGTGAACAGCTACTTTTTGCGGCTCACCGACTGGCATAGCCAGTGACACCCCATCATTTGCAGCGTCTGTTGTTCCGGTTATTTCTTTAACAGGTAAGCGGTGAGTGCGTGTGGCATCGCCATGTGCGTCAAAAGAAGGCGAATGTTCAATGGGCACCTGCGGAAGGAACAGATTTGTTCCCTCGTTATAGGCGCGATCCACAAGATCGGAGTTGTGATATTTTTTAGCGGTATCGCGGGAAAGAAACTTCAACGCAAGCCAACGGCCAAGATAATCAATAATGGATTTGACCATTGGAATATCACGATTTCCCGTCATGCCTGCCGGTTCAAAACGCGAATGGCAGAATTTTGCAACCAGAACCTCGAGCGGAACGCCATACTGCAAATTCATGGACACGGACAGGGCAAGGGCATCCATAATACCGGAAAGCGTCGAACCCTCCTTGCTCATCTTAATAAAAATTTCCCCGGGCTGGCCATCCCCATAAAGACCAACCGTGATATAACCCTCATGGCCGGAAATTGAGAATTTGTGAGTGATGCTGTGCCGTTCCTCAGGCAATTTGCGGCGAAGCGGCTTTTGCACAATTTTTTCAACGGTCTGGTGAATTATTTTGGGATCAACCGTTTCATCAATATTTTCCATATCTTCAAATTGGAAGAGCTGCGCAAAGCGATCATGAGCGGTAGAACTGTTCAACGGCTGGCTGAGTTTTGAATTATCGCGATAAATGGCATTGCACTTGAGCATGAGTTCCCAGCTCTCCATATAAGCTTTTTGGATATCATGAAAACTGCATTCTTCCGGCATATTTATCGTTTTGGAAATTGAACCGCTGATAAATGGCTGCGCAGCTGCCATCATTCGCAAATGGCCGACATACGGAATATAGCGCTGGCCTTTTTTACCGCATTTATTTGCACAGTCAAAAACAGGATAATGTTCTTTTTTCAGATGAGGAGCCGCTTCAATCGTCATGGTGCCGCAAACATATTCATTGGCTTCTTCAATCTGTTCTTTGCTGAAGCCAAGTGCCAGGAGCATGTCAAAATCAAGGTCGTTCATTTCGGCCTCCCCAAGACCTAAAACATTGCGGCAAAATTCCTCGCCGAGTGAAAATCTGTTAAAAGCAAATTTCAACTCAAATACCCCCAGAAGCTGCGATTCAACCGCAAGAATTTCTTTATCTGTAAAACCTTTTGCCTTGAGACTTTTTGCGTTGATATGGGGACAATTTTGAAGCGTTGCATGGCCGCGAACATAATTTGCAATATCTTCAATTTGATTTTGGCTGTATCCAAGGGTTTCCAGCGCCGGAGCCAGAGACTGATTGACAATTTTGAAATACCCGCCGCCAACCAGTTTCTTAAATTTCACCAGGGCAAAATCGGGTTCGATGCCCGTGGTATCACAATCCATCAGCAAACCAATTGTGCCTGTAGGCGCGATGACAGTTACCTGGGCGTTGCGATAGCCAAATTGTTCTCCCGTATGCAAAGCGTGGTCCCAGGATGCCTTGGCAGCAACAAGCATATATTCCGGACAAAAGTCGGAATTGATGCCAACGGGAGCAATAGTTAAATTTTCGAATTCATGTTTTGGCTGATTGTAAGCCGCGCGGCGATGATTGCGAATCACGCGCAGCATGTGTTTTTTATTTTTTTGATATTTTTTAAAAGTACCGAGAATACTCGCCATTTCAGCAGAAGCGGCATAGGATTCTCCGCACATAATGGCCGTAATAGCGCCCGTGATAGCGTACGCTTTTTCTGAAGTATAAGGGATGCCCATGCGCATCAACATTGTGCCAATATTGGCATATCCAAGCCCAAGAGTGCGAAAATCATAACTCAGCTGGGCAATGGCTTTTGATGGAAATTGAGCCATTAAAACCGAAATCTCCAGCACCATTGTCCACAGACGCACAGCATGGGAAAAGCTTTTAACATCAAATTGTTTATCACTGTTATCATAAAATTTAATAAGATTCAAAGAAGCAAGATTGCAGGCGGTGTCATCCAGGAACATATATTCCGAGCACGGGTTACTTGCCTTAATACGGCCATCTTCCGGGCATGTGTGCCATTCGTTGATCGTGGTGTCAAATTGGATACCAGGATCAGCGCAGGACCATGCGGCATATGCTATTTTGTCCCATAATGCCTGGGCGGAAATTGTTTTGTACACGGTTCCATCTTTGCGGTTGATAAGGCTCCATTGTCCTGATTCC
>CAZZPB010000017.1:0-3758 GCA_964655905.1 uncultured Candidatus Peribacteria bacterium | reverse complement strand
TTTGCATATCCAGCTGCCAATAAAGCCGGCGCCGCCGGTTACGACAATACGCATAAAATTAATATAATAGATGCACCTGCCGATTCTACGCTTAATTTACACTGCGGAACATAAAAAAGTATTGATATGAAATATCATTTGAAGTACCATATAAACGTACACTTAAAAGATTATTCCATGAACACAACCATTTCCATCAAAGAATTAAGAAATAATATGTCTGCCATTGCAAACCGGGCGGAAGAAGGAAATATTTTTGTCGTTATTCGTCATTCAAAACCATCATTTAAAATTATTCCTTATGCTGTTGAAAGTGATGACGGAGAGTGGGAAACGGTTGTTGATTTTACGGAGGGTGGCAAAAAAAAAGGCGCCAAAATTGAAGATGTGCTAAAAGCTTTTAAGCGTTTGAATAAGGGCTAATGACAAAATAATCCATGAACAAGATAGAAAAATTATTGAGAAAGATCACAAAACGGGATCGCATTTTTATTCAAATCGCATTACAGTTCATTTTTAAACGAGATTATAAAAATCTGCAGCTTACAAAGCTAAAAAGCTACAGGCACATTTACAGAGCGCGTGTCGGCAACTATCGAATTATTTATTTTGATGACGGAAAAGAAATTATCATCAAATATATTCGCAAAAGAGACGAATCCACGTATAAACAGGTTTTATAAAAAGTTTTCGGAAAAGCGCGCTTTTTGGCCCAATTCTTCTTCAATTTTCATGAGCCTGTTATATTTTGCGGTGCGCTCGCTGCGGCTTAAAGAACCGGTTTTAATCTGTCCGGTTTCCATGGCAACCGCGAAATCAGCGATCGTTGTATCCTCCGTTTCTCCGCTGCGGTGCGAAACAATACACTTCCATTTATGTTGATGCGCCGCGTTGACTGTATCCATTGTTTCAGTCAAAGTTCCAATCTGATTCAATTTAATCAAAATGGCGTTGGCCGCCCGCAGTTGGATGGCTTTCTCCAGGCGCTTTTTATTTGTAACCAGCAGGTCGTCTCCAACAATTTGAATTTTTTTGCCAAGCCGTTCATACAATATTTTCCAGCCATCCCAGTCATCCTCCGCAAGGCCGTCCTCAAGCGAAAAGATAGGGTATTTTTTACATAAATAAGTCCAATAATCAATCATTTCCGATGTGGGCAGTTTTTCAAATTTTCCTTTGATCTTGAGGCAATATTGTTTAGTATTTGCATCATAAAATTCAGTCGCGGCGGCGTCAATGGCCAAATAAACGTCCTTGCCTGCCCGATATCCTGCTTTTTCTACGGCCTGTAAAATATATTCAAAGGCTGTTTCTTCATTTGGAAGAGTCGGCGCGTAGCCGCCCTCATCTCCTACTGTGGTCGAGAATTTTTTTTCTTTCAAAATATTTCCAAGACAATGAAAAATTTCCGATCCCATGCGCACCGCTTCTTTAAAAGAGGGAGCGCCAAGCGGCATAATCATGATTTCCTGAATATCCAAACCGGACGCAGCGTGTTGACCTCCATTGACAATATTCATCATTGGCACGGGCAAAACATTTGCCTGTGGATTAAGATATTTGTATAAACTGACGCCTTTTTCTTTCGCCGCGGCATGCGCGCATGCCAAAGAAACGCCTAAAATGGCATTTGCGCCCAATTTTGACTTGTTTGGAGTGCCGTCCAATTCAATCATGAACTGATCAATGGCTGTTTGATCTTCCACATTTTTCCCCGCCAGGGCGGGGCCAAGGATCGTATTCACATTGCCGCACGCTTTTAAAACGCCCTTTCCCAAATAACGCTTTGCGTCTCCATCGCGCAGCTCCAGAGCTTCATGCGAACCGGTTGAAGCGCCGCTTGGTACCTTCGCCGATGCTGTAACCTTTTGCGTTGCAACAGTTACCTCCAAAGTCGGATTTCCGCGCGAATCCAAAATTTCCCTTGCCTGAATTTTGTTAATAATTGACATAGGGACCGGGCCGCAACCTATCACACCTGCGGATTCAAAATGACAAATTCAGTTTTTTCACTTGGCAGATCGGATTTGGAATTGGCGGAAAATTTGTCGCGGGTTTGATTATCAGAAGCCCCGGCTTTCTTCAGAAAAGGGCCTGGCGCGTCAAGTTCGAGATTTAAACCCGGCGTAGCATAATAAATTGGAATAACAATGCGCGGCTCAATTTCCTCCATGGCTGCATGAAATTGTTTGTAATCGTTCTTTTTTTGATCAACGGGAACAATCAAAACATCAATATTCCCAAACTGTGAAAATACTTCATCAGTTATATTCATCGTCAGATTGGTCAAATAACCCACCCTTATACTATCAATCTCAAATGTCACCAGAAGAGGATTTTTATTTTCTTTTGATGGCGATAAAGGCAATTCACGCACGTTTAAGGCAATACCAGCCACTTCATACTCCCCGGGCCAGTTAAAAATTTTGGGATTATCGGCAACAGCTTTGGGATTGTTTTCCTTATTTTCTTCTTCGGTAAAAATAATTGCATCCGCTTTAAGATTGCTTAATTCAAGCCCAAGTTCGGCGGAGTAAGGGTCAACAACAATGGAACCGCCCTTTGTTTTCACCGTGAAACATTTATAACCGTGCCAGATGATTTCCATTGTAAAATAAGGTAAAAATTATTTTTCTTGGCGCAATATACCCGATTTTTCGTTTCTGCGCCACCCGGGATAAATTTTGGTGCCCCCGGCAGGAATTGAACCTGCATTTAGGCTTTAGGAATGCCTCGTTCTATCCATTTGAACTACAGGGACGTGGGACTATTCTACAACAAAACGACCGCCTTTATTCTTCTGATTCCCGCCGAACAGGCTTCTTCTTTTGTGATTTTAAATTTTTTCAGCACATTCGTATGTTCCACATGCGGACCGCCGCAAATTTCATAGGAAAAATCCCCCATTTTATAAACCTTTACTTTGTCGCCGTAACGCTCTTCAAAAAGGCCAATGGCACCCTTCTTTTTTGCTTCATCCACTGTGACAATTTCATAATTTACAGGTAGATCTCCCTGAATTTGCTCATTCACCAGATCCTCAACGGCCTTTACCTGTTCAGCAGTTAATTTTTGCGGATAATTAAAATCAAAACGCAACCGCTCACTTGTAATATTTGAACCTTTTTGATTTACTTCCGACCCTAAAACATTCTTTAAGGCCTGATGCAAAAGGTGTGTTGCCGTGTGTAATTTAATACATTCCTCACTGTGATCAGCCAGACCGCCATGAAATTTTTTCTCTGAACCGGCACGGGACATGGCCTGATGCTGTTTCATGGCTTCATCAAAATTTTTGTGAAACGTCACAGTATCAATATAAAAGCCATTTTTCATCAGCTCCTCTTTGATCATTTCAATAGGAAAACCGTACGTTTCATAAATATAAAAAGCCTTATCGCCCTGGGTAACGGCGATCTCTTTATTGCACAAATTTGCATCGTCCATCTTCCAGATTTTTCGCATTTCACGCAGGCCCTGCTCCAAAGTTTTCTGGAATTTTTCTTCTTCACGTTTCAACTCTTCAATAATTCTTGTTTTATTTCGTTCCAATTCCGGGTACACATCAGCATAAATTTGAATCACAATTTCTCCCAAAATATGTGTAAAATTTTCGCCTATGCCCAGTTTTTTCCCATGCCGAATAGCTCTCCGAATGAGTCTTCTTAAAATATAACCCTGATCCGTATTTGAAGGACTTACTCCCCACGGATCACCTAAAATAAAAGTTGCCGCGCGCATGTGGTCCGCAATAATTC
>CAZZPB010000016.1:0-12068 GCA_964655905.1 uncultured Candidatus Peribacteria bacterium | reverse complement strand
GAAGAAAAAAGCAACATAGTTGCCAATTATTTGTTTCAGGCAAGCCATAAACTTGATGTAAGCTCGGAACTGTTTGTTGTGGCGTATCTCTTGTCGCATGGCATCATTAAGCTGATTATCGTCATTGGGCTACTCCGAAATAAATTTTGGGCATATCCGTTTGGTATTGGCATTTTTGGCGCTTTTGGCCTGTATCAAATGTATCGCTATATGTATTCGCATTCAGTAATGCTTATAATTTTAACTATTTTGGATGCCATCGTAATTTTTCTCACATATCACGAATATCGTTATATGAAAAAGCATCATGCATTTAATGCGCATTAAATTAATAATAAAATATAAAAAATGGACGTTCAATTAAACTTTGCAGATCTCGGTGTTGATGAAAAAATTCTTAATTCGCTTAAGCGGTTTGGTATTCATACCCCAACGCCGATTCAATATAAGGCAATTCCTATTGGACTCGAGGGTAAGGATATTATTGGAATAGCCCAGACCGGAACTGGTAAAACGCTCGCTTTTGCCGTTCCAATTTTACAGCTTCTGCCAAAAATAAAAGGTAAAGCGCTTGTCACACTCCCTACGCGTGAACTGGCGCTGCAGGTAGGAGAAACTCTCAGAAAATTTAGCCATCTATTTGGTCTAAAAATCGCCGTACTGATCGGCGGCGGAAGCATGGGACAACAAATTCGTGAGCTTCAGGCAAGACCGGAGATTATTATAGGTACGCCGGGACGAATTATTGACCATCTGCAGCGAAAAACCATACATCTTGATGGCGTAAAAATATTGGTGCTGGATGAAGCGGATCGCATGCTCGACATGGGTTTTGCCCCTCAAATCAAACAGATTTTGCATGCGGTCCCAAAAGACCGCCAAACGATGCTATTTTCCGCCACCATGCCGGATAACATTGTAAAAATAGCCACAATGCACATGAAACTGCCCGTTCGCGTGGAGATCGCGCGCTCTGGTACCGCAGCGGAAAAGGTCGAACAGGAAGTTTTTATAATCAGGGCGAATCAGAAAATGCGCTTACTTGAAGCGCTTTTAACACAATATAAGGGTACCGTTCTTGTTTTTTCACGCACAAAACACGGTGCGAAAAGAATCTGCGCAATGGTACGGCATATGGGCTTTACCACAGCGGAAATTCATTCAAACAGATCGCTTGCACAAAGGCGCGAAGCCCTGCATGGTTTTCAAACCGGCAAATACCGTATTCTCATAGCAACCGATATTGCCGCCCGCGGTATTGATGTTCATAACATTGAACTGGTCATCAATTACGATATCCCTGAGTTCGCCGAAGACTATGTCCATAGAATCGGACGTACGGGCAGGGCTGGTCGCACCGGCCGCGCAATTACTTTTGCGACTCCTGACCAAAGCCATAAAATCAGGCATATTGAACGATTGATTCGCACCGCGCTGCGTATTGCAAAGCTCCCCATACTTCCTCCAGACAGGCCAGCGCCACCGCAGCCGCGCCCTTTGTTTAAACCGCTGTCTAAACCGCGTAATTTATATCGTGGAAGAAAAAGATTTTAACTAGGGGCAGGTTTAAAACCTGTTCCCTACTTAATACAGGCTTTTCAATAATCCTGTGTCTGTTGTTGGTGAAATACGCACGGTTGGAATTTCATATTTGTCCTGCAAAGAAAAATATTTTCCTGGCTTGGTGGTGCGGGCAAACAAATAATTTTTTTGCGCCACTTTGATGACTCTATCGTCATATTTTCCGGCAGGATAGCAAAGCGTAATTACCGGCTTGCCAATTTTTTCTTCAATCGATTTTTTTGATGTTTCGAGCTCGTAGATAATTTGTTCATTGGATAAAGTTTTCAAATCAAGGTGGGAAACGGTATGCGAAGCTATTTCCTGTCCATTCTCTGCCATTTCCTTAAGCTGCTTCCAGGTTGCATAATTTGCGTCATGGCCAGGTTTTTTTGAAATAATAAAGAAAACCCCCTTCATGCCGTATTTTTTTAATAACGGATAGGCGTTTTGATAATGATCCAGATAGCCATCATCAAAAGTAAGTATGATTGATTTTTGCGGAAGTTGTTTTTTGCTTTCTATTAGATCTTTCAAGTCCCAAAAAGTAAGTGTTTCAATGTGATTTTTCTGGAAAAATATTAGAAATTGTTCGAGTTTTTCAGGCGAAAAGGAAAGTCTGTATCGGAGCTGATCCGGATTCTTTGAAGAAATATTTTCAATATAGTGGAACATCAAAATCGGCAGGTACGCTTTGGATTTTGTTTGATTCTCAATGATTGGTGGGTTCTTTTTTTGAGTGTTTAAAATATTGTTTTCGTATTCAGAATTTGTTGAATAGTTGTAGAGATCTAAATTAATCCGACGAACGGGTCTTGTCCCGCCGCATCCTGTTATAATAAAAACAATAATTGTGAGAAAAATATATTTTTTCATAAACATACAGGCATGCTATGATATCCAGGTAAAAAGTCAATGCAGCTCAGGGAAAAACTAGGTATGTTGCCATATAAAAAGCTATTTTTTTGCAAAAAAGGTTGGCGGCGCCATAATGTGGGAAAACCCTGGTTTGCCCCCAGAACGAAGCTGGGTAGCTCAGTCGGTTAGAGCGTGGGACTCATAAGCCCAAGGTCGGCAGTTCGATCCTGCCCCCAGCTATTATCAAAATATAAAATGGAACTTCATTTATTTTCAAAGCAGGAAGAGCCGTACTATCTCCGCTTTCGGGCATGGAAGGACAAATTCTTTCAACCGATATGCAGGTATTTGGATAAACGGCATGTTAGAGCCGATACCCTGAGCTATGCCAGCTTGGCCATGGTAGTCCCCTTTTTATATTTTTTTCGTTTTAACCCTTGGCTTGCGCTGATTTTTTTGGCGTTTAATATTTTTTTTGATCTTATTGACGGAGCGTTAGCCCGTTTCACCCACAAAGAAACGGCGCGTGGAGAATTTTTAGACCATATTGTAGCGGATTATATGAGTTTTTTTATTATTTTCCTAAGTTTTTTGTATTACGGTCTGGTCAATCCCTTTTGGGGAGCAGTTTACGTATTGAATTATGCTATCCTTCTTTCCCTGTCGTTTTATTGCAATTCTGGCCGCATAAAGCTATTTCCCATTGTGAGATCAAAATACGTTGTTTATACAGCCTTTTTTCTCTGGTTATTCATGACAAATAATGTGCTGGATATTACGGTAGTATTTTTCAGCGTTTATATGATTGTAATCAACATCATTCTTTTGAACCGCATACGATGCTCCTTATCCTAATCCAGGGTTTTTTTTTATTACTGCCGGCATATGCCGCAAACGCTGCACCGATTTTACTGGCCAAATTTCAGATATTTGAAAAATGGAATAGGCCCGTAGATTTTGGTCGTAAGTACGGAAAAGAGCCGCTTTTTGGCCCTACAAAAACGTGGCGCGGTATTTTTGGAGGAATAGTTGCCGCCTGCATTGTTGTTTTCGCGCAGGCTTTTTTGACCAGATTTATACCGTCTGTGTCTCCCCTTTTTCTTTTTCCTTATCAATTGCCGGATGTCCTTATTTACGGCTTTTTACAGGGATTTGGAGAAGGTTTTGGCGATTTAATAAAAAGTTTTTTCAAACGCAGGCTTCACATTAAAAATACCGTTTCCTTTTTTCCTTTTGACCAGATGAGTTTTTTAGGCGCGCTTGCTGCAAGTTTTCTTTTTTACATACCGGATAAAGCCCATATTATTGGCATTATTTTAATTTCTCCATTTTTGCCGATTATAGCGAATATTATTGCCTATAAATTAGGGTGGAAGAAGGTCTGGTGGTAGAAAGGCATTGACATTGTTGACCGTTTTTCATTATACATAAGTATGCGTTATAGGTAATATTTTTTAGTAATACTTATGAAAACTGGGCATCGTACGAAAATGAGGATTTCTGTGACAATTTCTCCAATGATCAATAAAATGCTGGAGAATGTTAGCAGGAAGTCTGGGGCCAGCAAAAGCATTTTGGTGGAAAATGCCTTGAAAAAATTTTTACAGGAAGAATTAATCAAAGATTCAAAAACTCTCGCATCCATGACCTTTGAAGACTTGCCGTCTGAAGATGAATGGCTTATGCTCGCAACAAAAATTGAATAATATGATTATAAAACAGGGTGAAATTTATTTTGCCGATTTAAATCCAGTAAAAGGTGATGAACAAGCCGGGTTTCGCCCTGTTCTGGTTTTGCAAAATGATATTTTAAACAAAAATCTGAATACTGTTGTGATTGTTCCGATAACAAAAAATATAAAAGCCAAGGGTTATTTAACAACTTATTTTTTGGAGAAAAAAACCTCAAAACTGCCTGTTGATAGCGTTGCTCTACTTTTTCAAATAAGAATCATTGATAAAAACCGGCTGAAAAAACGCGCAGTCCAACTATCCAGCCAAATAATGCATGAAATAAAACAACAAACCTTTTTGATTTTTTAATAAACCGCTTCCAGATAGCATTTTTCGCAATACACGATTTCCGGTCTTTCGGGCGCGTAGCTTGTTTGAATGGAAGTCTGGCATTTTGCGCAGGTTCGAGACCATAGTTTACGGGGATTGCGCAGGTTTAAACGGGCTTTATGACGACAATTAGGACAATGATGAGGAATATGAACATTTATGCGTCTATAAAAATTTAATTCTTGAACAATGATTTTGTAATTTTTCCCGCAAGTTTCACATGTAAGGATTTGCTTTATGATACGATCTGGCGTTTCTTGAATCTTTGACGGTATTTCTATTTTTGGCCCTTGATAACCACTCATTAACTCATCTTCATGCCATTTGAATCCAAATTTAATGGCTTCCCGTTTTGACAATTGGAAATACTCTTGAGCAACCGTTTCATTATAAGCAAAAGCAGAAAGGATCATCGGAAAAAACTCCCCCCACTGTCCACTTTTTTCCATATGTTCAATAATGCGCGGCACAATTTTTTCGTATTCTTCTTTGCTATATTGTTTATTCAAAATACAGTACTTGGCATGCCTTAATCCGATACAGCCAAAGCAGTCATGGCTTCCGTGAATGCAGAAAGAACAGTATAAAAGATTATATATATCTTCCCAGCAGTTAACCGTGAAAAGACAGTTTCTCATATTAATTCCTGACGATATGGTCTGATATGAAAAATCAATATTATTTCCAATGGCTGTAATATCGTAGCTATTTTGAGTAAAAGCCCTTAAGTCATAACAATATTTGATATTCTCGCCGCCTACAACGTCATAACAATCCAACGCATTTTTTGAATTTGAAATGCCATCACCGGTACAATTTTCACAATTGGTCTGCTGAGCATGTTTATGTGGAACTTTTAATGACAGCTCTTTGAACTCTTTTTTCTTTTCTTGCATCCAATTTGGATCACTTTTTATTGCGTTAATTTTTTGAAAATATTGTTCTTTTGAATATGGCTGATTGAAAATGTAATATTGTTTATTACGCAAACCTATGCAACCAAAACAATCATTGCAGCCGGTACAATCTTCGCATAAGGCAGAGTCATTACAGGTTTTACAGTAGGTTAAATAGAGGCAATTATAGCAATTATGGCAATCGACGCACTCATAACAAAGTTCAGATTCATATGTCTTTAAACAATCAACCGCATTTCTGCTTTTCCATAATGCTTTGCAGTAGAAACAATCTTCTGAAAACATGGCCTGAAAACAAAGATAGCAATTTTTAAGGCCAGTGGTTTGATTGCAGTAAGCACTATTTTCAGGCTTATTGTTAATCATGCTTAAGTGAGGAACTGCATTTTGCAATTCTTCGAATTGATCAAAAAATGGTCTGTTAAAATCAAAATCTTTCGCATATTTTTGCGCATTCCACTTGTCACTCCACCAACAATTCTGACAGTAAATTAAGTAAGGTTTATCCTGTGAATAAATAGAGATAATTTCCTGTTCACATAGTTCGCACTTTCGATTATAGAGTTTACGTTCATTTCTAAAGGCCAATCGTCTCTGCTGCCTGCAATCCGGACACAGCGTCGGCGGTGGAACAGGATATTTTTTGCCGCTAAATACCGGCGAAACTTTATCGTAAAATTTCAAGTCTTCGTCAGTAATTTCGAACTGGGTTTGGCATTGGCGGCAGGTTTTTTGAATATTTGTCATTCGATGAAAAATATTATGAGTTACAGGTTGATATTGTAATCTATTGTATTTTTTTGTAAACTACCAAATATTGGCTCGACATTTTAATAGGCATTTTCCCGCTGCATTAAGCCTTTACTTTGGTTTTATGGGATGTTATATTATCTGTAGAAATATTTTTACAACACCGCATGATTTATCCGGATTTTAAACTTCTGGATATGGCAAAAGTTGAAGGTGAGGTGTATATGGCGCTGCTTGAATTGGGCGGCGGATATGTGAGCGCCGTAGCGAGAAGATCTGGTCTGAAGCGAGTTAACTGCTATCATACGTTAGAAAAATTGTCAGAAAAAGGTCTGGTGAATTACATAACCAAAAATAAGATCAGGTATTATTCACCGGAGCCTCCGCAAAAAATCTTGAGTATTCTGGAAAATAAAACGCATTACGCGCGCAGACTTTTGCCTGAACTCCTCTCCATAACAAACACTTTAGCCCTAAAACCAAAAATAAAGTATTTCGAGGGCATGGAAGGGCTGAAAAATATTCTGGAAGATACTCTGACAGCCAAAAAAGAGCTGCTGGGATATTCCAACCTAAAAGCCGCCAGTGATCTGTTGGGTGATAATATTCCTGACTACGCGGCTAAAAAAATGAAGAAAAAACTCAAGACGCGGATTATTTGTCCTTCGAGCAAAGAGGCCTTTCTGTACACAAAAAAATATTATCCAAAAAATTTTCCTCCGGAACTTATAGAAATTCTGTATGTGAATCCGAAAGAGTTCTGGTTTGAGCACGAAATAACCATTTATGACAATAAGGTGGCTGTGATTTCGCTGAATCCCGAAGAGCTCATTGGCATGATTTTTGAAAGTCCGGTATATGCCAGGTCCCAGCGGGCTATTTTTAATTTGGCGTGGCTGGGCGCCAGCAATAAAATAATGCAAAACCGCCCACCATATAAAACCATCTCCCTAACTCAAATCAATCCCGATGCGTGCTGAAATTTCCTGATCCACAAACTCTTTTTTGCGTCCATATTTCATTCGTGAATATTGCGTGACGATGTCGCCGATTTTTTTGTTAGCGCTGGACAGATCATAAACCGTCTCAAGCGAAAATGGCCGCGACGTTGTATTTTTGATATTTAATTTGATATAGGCCTTGTAATTGGCTATGCCTATCACGTCCTGTTCAGTTAAAACCGGGGCATATTCTTTCGCCATATATTCGGCGTCATCGGCGCCAACCTTGAAGGACATCATCGTTCCCACGTTGCCAAAAACCGCGTCCCTGATCGAGGTGTCCTGCTTTTTTTCAAGCTGTTTGATGTATTGGTGAGCCATAATCAGGGCCAAATGGTATTTTCTGGCTTCGGAAAGAATGGAACAAAAAGAATCCGTGGCAAAACTTTGAAATTCATCAACATAGAGATAAAAATCTTTTCGCTGATTTTCAGGCACATCAACACGGCTCATGGCAGCCATTTGCAGTCTCGCGACAAGAACAAGCCCCAGGAGCTGTGTATTTAGATCTCCAATTTTCCCCTTGGCTAAATTGATGAGGAGAATTTTTTGCTGATCCATACATTCACGAAAATTAAACGCTGATTTAGACTGCCCGATTACATTTCTCATGATTGAGTTAGTGATAAACGGTCCGAATTTTGCGGAAAAATATGGAATCATTTCCTGACGTTCACGGTCGCCGGTGCTGGCATATTCATGTTCCCAGAATGACCGCACAACCGGATTTTTTACCTTGCTGACTTTATATTTCATGAATTCATCATCAACAAACACCCGCGGAACATCAATCAAAGTCGCCCCTTCTTCTTTGTCTTCCATGAGCGTTAAACAGGCATTACGAAAATAATGCTGTATGCGCGGTCCAAAAATTTCATCTCCAAATAATTTAATAAAAATTTCAGTAGCCTGGCTTGAAGCAAGGTCCTGTTGTTCGGGTGTTTTGGCTTCCAAAATATTCAAACCCATGGGACGCTCCGTATCGGCGGGATTAAAAATAATAACGTCTTTTGCCCTTTCCTTGGGGATAAATTGGATTAACTCCTCGATGAGATCTCCATGCGGATCAATTACCGCGAGGCCGTCGCCATTTTTTATGTCCTGCCGCGCCATCCAGCTTAAAAAAACGGATTTTCCCGAACCTGATTTCCCAATGCAATACTGGTGGCGGGTTCTATCGTCCCTAAGGATATAAACAGGCCGTTTCGCGCCTCTGTACACATTGTAGCCAAGGAGAACACCCTCCGTTGGAAGATCTACCGGCGCTGGAAGTACCTTGTAAGCGAGCCATTTAATATTTGGAGAAAGATTGTAACGGCTATGCGGATAATGAAAGAGTGAAGCCAGTTCTTCCGGGACCATGATGGATTTTTTTTCTCCAAAAATTAAAAAACGCGAGTCCAGAATGCGTCTGTTAAAATTGAATTTCATGATCAGATTGTTGATAAAATCAAGAAAAATAATGCGGCGCGTCTGGAACCAGTTCATATAATTGTCCCTAAAAAGATTTAGCGCCAACGCCACGTCGTTTGTGATACCTTCGCAGCGCGCTTTTGTCTTTGCTGAAGCAACAATGCGAATCATGGTATCAAAACCTACCTGGCCCGCTTTTTCACCCATTTTTTTTGCAACTTCTTCTTTTGGCTGCAACATGCGAACGTAGCCAGTCATGGAATCATGGTCAGTTTTTGTTTTTTGGACCCTTCCATAGCCAAAAAAGAGCGCCACAAAAAGACTGTTAAGATAGCGAAGACCAGGAATAACCGGAATAACGGAAACTTTTTTCCCCGCAAACAGTTGTCCTGCAACAAATTCCGCTTTTTTATTCCATTTTTTCCCTTTAATCGGACGCATAACAATTTGAATGGCAGCTTTTTCCTCTTCCTCAAGCTTGGAAAAGATATTTGTTAAATCGTTCAGCGGATCATTTTCAATCGTTTTGAAGGTTTTAATGGGATACCAATAAGGATTTTTTTCATAGGCGTAATAGCACTTGAGCCGGTTGCCTTTCGACTCGATCGTATAGGGTTTTTCAACCTGGATGTCGGCATTCTGATAATATGATGTAACCTGTTTTTCCACTAATTGTTGGAAATATTTTGGTACCACAATATAAAATTCTACTACCTTTTGAGCGGCAACAATTTCAAAAGATAAAATGTCTGATTTTAGAAAAAATGTCCGCATAATATTTCTCAAACTCAATTCTCCCAATTCATACAAATTGCGGTACAGCTGTTCCATAACGGCGATTTTCTCGCGAAAGTCCTTTTCTTCAGCCTTATCCTTATCTTTTTGCGAATCTTCGCGCGGCAGCGTGATTTTAAGAAAAACAAGCGATTTTGCCCGCAAAACGATATGAATATATCGAAAAATCTGCACAAGAAAATTCCAGGCTAAAAAAATTCCGATACCATAACCAAGCACCCGCAGAGGGTTGTTTTTAGTGTATTCAAAAGCAATTTGCGCTATTTGCAGGCCGTTTTTTAAAATTTCGTTCAAATCCATGAAAAATGTTTGTTTTTGCTTTGGTTTATTCTGGGGGAAAACCAAGGTTTTCCCCCATTACGGCGCATGCGCGCCGCCCCCTTTCCCTTCGTTCGCCTAGGGTTGGGGCCCGCGAGACCCAATCCCAAGCTTATTTTAGTATACATTCACATTTTCGACAGGAGCTCATTTGTTCTCTCTATTCTAGCATAAAACCCTCCCTACATCAAATTTTCTTTGTTCAAACTTGTAAAAGTGTTGCATCCGACAATCAAATGGTCCAAAAGCGGAATTTGCAGCAATTTGCCAATTTTCACAAGTTTTTTTGTCATGACAAGATCTTCAGCGCTTGGAGTGGGGTCGCCAGTCGGATGATTGTGGGCTAAAATAAGAGCGTACGCGCCATATTCAATGGCTGGACGGAAAATTTCACGCGGATGAATAATATTGGTATCAAGACTGCCGATACTGATGGTTTCTTGATAAATAAGCCTGTAGCGTGAATTGAGATACAGCCCTCTAACATGCTCTTTTTTTAGAGTTTGCATGTCCTGAACAAGCTTGTATGCTTCCTGCGCATTGCGTAGATTTGTGACAAAAGGCGTTTTTTTGAAAAAACGTTTACCCAATTCAACGGCAGCCATAAGCTGACAGGACTGAACAAAGCTTACTCCAAAATTTTTCTGGAACGCGCCAATATCATGGATGTTCAAAAGCTCTTCATGGTCAAAACCTTTTAGAAGCCTTTTTGAAAGAACAAAAACATTTTCCTTCTTACTGCCTCTTCCAAGAAGAAGAGCCACCAATTCGTGATCTTCCAAATCGTTAATACCATGTTTTATAAGTTTTTCGCGCGGTTTTTCTACATTTGAATCTGGTATAAGGGCCACATTGGTGTTGATTTTTGGCATTTTGAAGATACATAAAAAAATCACCGCTTCATCATAGCGGCCGGAGATTAAAAAAACCTAAATTTTTTCTTATTTTTTTAAGAGAGATTTAGCGGGCTTCTTCCAGTTTTTTGGCTAAAATCTGGCTTAATTTTGCTATTTTTACCCTTTCCTGCAGCATCGTATCGCGATCGCGAATTGTTACACTTTGGTCTTTTTCAACTGTTTCAAAGTCAATCGTGACACAAAAAGGCGTGCCAATTTCATCCTGGCGCCTATAGCGTTTACCGATAGTGCCACTGGTATCAAAATCAGTCATAAAAGTCTTTTTGAGCATATCATAAAGCTTTTCAGCCTCATCATTCAACTTGTTTACCAGAGGCAGTACCGCAATTTTAAATGGAGCGATATTTGGTTTGAATTTCATCACGACACGGGTGTCCTCTTTACCTTCGGCATCTTTGACAGTTTCTTCAAAGTAACTGCTGAGCAGAACCATTAAAAATGTTCTGCTTAAGCCAAAAGTTGGTTCAATTACATGCGGGATATATCGTTCAGATGTGTAAGGATCAAGATATGACAAATCCTCGCCGCTTTTCTCAGTATGATTTTTTAAATCAAAATTCGTGCGATAGGCCAATCCATAAAGTTCTTTCCATCCAAATGGGGTTTCAAATTCAATGTCAACCGTCTTTTTTGAATAATGGGAGAGTTCGTGCGCTGTATGTTCACGAACGCGAGTTTTGGTTTTATCAACGCCAATATGTTCAATCCATGCATGCATTTCTTTCAACCAGTATTCAAACGTTTTTTCCCATTCTTTTTCATGAATAAAATATTCAAATTCCATCAGGTCAAATTCAAGCGTGCGAAAAATAAAATTGCCCGGAGTAATTTCATTGCGAAAACATTTGCCTGCCTGGGCAATGCCGAATGGCACTTTTTTTCGACTTGTGCTCTGAATATTTTTAAAATTCGTGAACATGGATTGAGCCAGCTCGCCACGCAAATAAATCGCTTCCGCGTCGGAAACGACAGGTCCAATATGCGTTTGAAAAAGCAGATTGAAAATTCTTGTTTTTGTGAAGTTTTTTGAACCGCAGTTGGGGCATTTAATGTCGTTCTCTTCAATGAGTTTATCCAGATCGGCCATCAGCAAACCTTCCACCTTAACGCCCTGTAAAGCATTTTCAATCAGATGGTCGGCGCGAAAACGATTTTTGCAGGTTTTGCAATCCACCTGTGCATCGTTGAAATTGGCCACATGGCCGCTGGCCTGCCACACTTTTGGATTCATCAAAATGGCCGCGTCAACCCCAACTACGTCTTTTCGCTCCTTTACAAAAAATTTCCACCACGCCTGTTGAATATTATTTTTCAGCTCAACACCCAGGGGACCGTAATCCCATGTGTTGGCCAAACCACCATAAATTTCCGATCCGGGAAACACAAAACCGCGCCTTTTGGCTAAAGAAACAATTTTGTCCATTAAATCCATGCTCATGTGATTTTTTATATTATAGATGGGACGGTTTTGTTGT
>CAZZPB010000015.1:0-7264 GCA_964655905.1 uncultured Candidatus Peribacteria bacterium | reverse complement strand
CAGGTTCTAAGATAAATCCGACCACTTTGGATAAAAGATGGCTAACCTATTCTTGAAAAAGAATACTCAAGGTTAGAACTGGCAAAAATGCCCATGAATAAAGCAAAAACAGAAGCTCTGGCCTCTGTTCGTACACATTGGGGTGGCTTATGGGGCTCGAACCCATGACCCTTGGGACCACAACCCAATGCTCTACCAACTGAGCTAAAGCCACCATAATTTTAAAGAGTTTTTGTTTTACTGAAGACGTTTTCTGGTTTCAAAATCTTCTTTGACCTTTTTGATGATATTTTCGAGCATAAGACTAACAAAATTTTTAAGAATATCATAATCGAGTTTTATGTTTTCCTGCTGAATATAATCGCGCAGTGAAAAGATACCAAGCTGTACAACAGGCAGTTTTATAAGTCCATCAGCATCTAGAACTGTTTGCAGGATACGATGGGCATACTCCTCCGAACGTTGGATGATTTCCTGCGTCCAAATATCAATGGCTATTTTTATTTTCAAAGGAAGAACGGCTCCATGGAAATAATGATCAGGTAAGGTTTCTGTTTCTTTTGAGCCATTTTTATGATTTGTTGATCTAAAATTTTGTTCATCCTGGATTGGTGCAGCAAGGAGTTTGACACCAAGCGCTTCCTGCATTTCGCTGTTACTGATGAGCAAAAGACTCACAATAAAAGCCGCCGGAACATTCTGCTCAAGCAGCCGTAAAATTAGGAGCATGATATCACGCTTTTGGCCCGTCTGAATGAATTTAAGAAGAATTTTCACCAGTTCATCTTCTTTTTTCTTTTGTTTCTGCTGCTGGGCAGCAAGAGCCTGCAATTGAGCCGAAGCCGCAGCCATTCGTTCCTTAAAACGTTCAAAAGCCGCCGGATCCATCGTGTCCCCGCGGTCTTCTCTCCCAAAAAATGACTCGGCAGCATCGGACATTCGCTATGCGGTCAAAACATTAACCAATTTATCCTTAAATATGCGCCCATCATACTTGCGAAGCTGTTTTTCCCGGAACATAACCTTGCCATCAACAAGAGCAAAAAGCGTGTGATCCTTACCCATACCAACATTTTGTCCGGGGTGATATTCCGTTCCACGCTGACGAATAATGATGTTGCCGGCTCTTATCGCCTGCCCTCCAAAAATCTTTACCCCAAGCCGTTTTGCCTGCGAATCACGACCGTTGGCGGTGGAGCCTCCAGCTTTTTTATGTGCCATAACAAAGTATCATTAAGATGCCTGGTGATTGTACGGTGAAAAGGGTGCGTGTGCAAGGGAAAGTCTTGAATGATGCGATTTTATGCTATCAATGCATCATTCATTTGGTAGTTCATAAATTGATTCTTAGCCCCTGAATGTTACTTAAACCAGGCACCCTGCCCATTCCGTTAAATTCCACATAATGATCTGCCAAAGCAGATTGAACGATATCAACCTCACCTTCAACTTTGCTGACCGTAACTCCAGGACCCAATAATCCCGCTAACTGTGAAGACAACAATTCAGGAGATGTTCCTGCAGTTGTAATTGCGGCATTCGTTACCAAAATCGATATTTTAATGTTCGGATAAATGCTCTTAATGAGCTTATATTTTTTCATGATAGTTTTGATATGATTCGTTAAGATAAAAGGCGTGCAATTACCATACAAACGATCAAGCACAAAAGCCATTTCACGTTTTTCAGGGGCTGCTTCAGAAGGTTTTACAACATCTGATGAACCTGCCACCACGGTTTGTTTTTCAGCAGCCGTATTCCCATAACTCACTGGTTCCAAGAAAACAATCTGATCAGCAACGCTTCCTTTCTTTTGGCGTTCAGACTGACTATAAATAAAAAACTTGTTCCCATCTCCAAAGGTCAAATTTGTATCATTATTGGAACCTTTTTTGCGACAGGACAAACATTCACGAATATTTTCGATGATAAGACTTAAATTTTTCGTCATAACGCTCGTCACGGCCAATTGGCCAGTATCAGTAGCATTTAAAATTCTACCAATTTCTTCCAATTTGGTACGTAACAGCTCACTGCCATGATTCGAACTTTTTATTCCGGAAAACTTTGTTTTTATTTGTTGATAAATGCCCTCAAGTCTTACTATCTGCTCACGAATTTGCCCAATATAGGTCGTAAGTAAGGATCGCTCATTTTCGTGTAAACTTTCTGCCTTTTTAACCAGCAAATTATCCAGAAAATCCAGATCCTGATTAACTGCCGTCGCTCCTGAACCAGGTTTAAAGTCTTCACCTAATCTTTGAAAAATCGCCACAATTTCACCTGACGGCTGTAGTAAATTTCTTAAATATTCAATTGCTTTTTCTACTTCTAAATGATCTAAATCAGCCAAAACATTGGTGATTATGGCAAGCGGTTTTACTTCATCCTGAAAATATTTTTTTACATTTTCAGCGGTAAGTGGCACATGATTTTCCTCCAAAATTCCTTCCATCTGTTCCCGAATAGCCAATTCGTCGTCTTTAAACTGTGCTGGTTTACCATGAAGCGATAGATAAAATTTTGCCGCAACTGCGCCAACTTTTTTATTACCAAACTTTGCGAGCAATTTCATTCGATCCTTGTCCATTTGTGCTGGATAAAGATCAGGGTCTTCCAAACGTCGTAAATTTGTTGTTAAGTTCGCTACTTTCACATCAATCGTTTCAGCATTCCCAATTTCAATGACCGCTTCATCGGTTTGCAAAACTTCCTGGAATTTTACCAAATCTTCAGGCGACAAGCCTAAATTCTGCCACAAACCAGCCGACATTTTTTCTCGTTCTTCCAGATACTTAGCTATTTCAGCCACAACCGTTTTATCCAAATATTCATCGAGATCAATCTTTTCACCTCGTCGGAACGATTCCCATTTACCATTCAAGCTTAAAGCCAAATACAAACCCAACAAACTTGTGAACTTTTTAGCGGAATTAGATAAATTCGAAAGATACAAACTGCAATTAATCAAAACCCTGATTTCCTCAGGGCCAAAATTTTCCGGAGTTTTAATGATTCCAAAACGTTTTTTAAATCGTTCTTTAACATCAGCAATTAACTCCCGGCTTTCTTGAGTAAAATCAGCTTTTACTTCTTTCGCCTTGCCGTTACTTCTTTCGTCCAATTTAGCTTTCATAGCTCGAATCTTTCGACGCAAATCCACCAACGCCTTTAAATCATGACCTTTAACTTTCTCAATCATCACAATTTCCACGTTAAACAGTGGAAAAACAGTTTCCATAAACTGCTTCATATCTTTTAAATTCATTTTCTGAAAAAGATCTATGAAATCGGTAAACAAGCTTGGAGAAGCTATAATAATTTCTTTGGAAATATTATAAAAATCAGCTTTATCGCCATCCGACCAACGTTCTTTTTCAAACCTTTTTTCCAAATCATTCACACCGCTATATAAACTTTGTTTTGTTCGTGGAACGGTGGATTTTTTTGCCTGAGCCTGAAAATAAACATCAACCATCATTGCCAAGGATTCAAACTTGCTTAAAAGACCAGCCCCTTCAGCCCTTTTCACAAAATCCGCCAACAACATCATACTGGCCGGTGGCTGATCAATCGCTTTTCCGGATAAATAACCTTTCCAGAGTTTCTCAAGTTGTTTTAAACAAAAATCCTTCGCCTCATTCGTTTTAAAAAGTTCCTCCAATTTTTTGACCAATTCAGGTGAAATATTTCCACCTTCCTGCTCATCTTCAACAATTTCTACATACGCCATCAAAATCTCCATCCAATTTTGTTCATTCAATTCCAAAGCTTCAGGATTATCACTAAACCTTTTATTCAAAGCAGCAATACTAGAAGTCAAAAATACATTGCTATAATGTTTAAGAACGTTCGGTTTTACTTTTCTAAATTCCATAAGACCAGAACCAACATGTTTATCAATTTCTCTATCACTAACCAATCTTGGAATTTCTAAAAAAAATTGAGCAGCTTCTCTAAATTTTTCAATATTACTATCGTAAACCTCCCCAACCCCTAACAATACTTCAACTGCTATCTCTCCACTCTCCTTTACAATATTCTTCGCAATATCCCCCACTTGCTTCATTTTTTCCAAGTCATTTCCATATACTCTATTTGCTTTTTTTAACAATTGAAGTGCTTGATGCCCAGCATTCTTTACAACATCTATTACAACCTCTGCAACTTTTTTCATCTCTTCTAAATCATTACCATAAATATTTTTTGCCGCAGCTAAGACCTCAACTGCATCAGGTCCTCCAGCCTTATTAACATGAGAAAAAACTTGAATTTTACGCACATCATCCCCATATGCACCTGCTCTTAATACTTGGGTTAAAAATTGCACTTCTTTAAGCCTAGGATAATACCCACCGGACATTGCAATTTCAGCAAAAATTTTAAGTATTTCCATACTACTGCTCATTTCTGCTGGTCCATAACTTAATGCTACTAGCGAGTCATATCCACCGCGCATTGCAACATCAACAAAAACTTTAAACATTTCATCGTTATCTTTATATACACGTTTTGCCCGTGCTAACTGTTCAATTGCTTGCTCCCCCTTATTCTTTCCGACTTCAGCAAAAATTTTAAGTTTTTCCAGATCATTACCATAGACATCTTTTTCTTCTACCAAGGCTTTGACCGCTCTACCTGGAGTATTAATTGCAAAATCAGCGAAAACTTTAAGTCTTTCCAGATCATCGCCATAGACATCTTTTGCTTCTATCAATGTATCAACTTTGATCCCCCCCCCACCAAAATGTGAGCCTCTCAGTACAACATCAGCAAAAACTTTAAGCCTTTCCAGGTCATTGCCATAGATATCTTTTGCTTTTACTAAGGCTTTAATATCCCTTCCTACTCTTACAACACTAGCAAAAACTTTAAGCCTTTCCAGGTCATTGCCATAGACATCTTTTGCTTTTACTAAGGCTTTAATACCCAATTTTCCTACTCTTAAAACACTAACAAAAAGTTTAAATTTCTCCAGATCATCACCATATATAGCTTTTGCGGCCGCTAACGGTTTAGCCCCTTCCTCTCCATGTTTTTTAACAACATCGGCAAAAATTAAAAATTTTTCCAGATCATTACCATCCGCATTCATTCCTTTCAGTAAGAATTGAAATTCAGCCCTATATCCTAAGGAAACAACAATCTCCGCCACTTTTTTCAGTTTCCCCAAATCCTCGCCATAGAGATCTCTTAGCTGAGACAAACATTTAAGACCGACATCTCCGCGATTTTTCAAAACATCAGCAAAAATTTTCAACTTTTCCCCATCCGAACCATAACAATCTTTTACCTCAAGCAAAGCCTTAATTTGCAATGGGTCACCTTCCTTTGCAACATCAACAAAAATTTTAAATTTCTCCACATCATTTCCATATATTTCTCGACCTTCATAAAGCGCAATCAATGGAGTACAATAATTATATTGGCTATTTTTTAACAACTCATAAAGATGAACATAAGCATCAGAACCAAGTGAATCACCCACCTCTTTCGCAAAAAAACGATGAACCTCAGGTGGTAATTCATTTTTCCAATGTTCCAAATGTTCAAAAACCTTTTTTTTCTCTTTAGCATCACGTTTCTCCCGTTCCATCATCAAGAACGCCAACTTTCGCTCCTCCGAATGAGCCGAAACAGCGCCCAAAGCTTTCATTTTAAAAGAAGCCGCTAAAGCACGAATATTTTCATCATCATAGCCAAGTTCTTCTTTTAGCCTATCGTATTTATCTTTTTCCGGATCTGGTTGTTTTTTTGCTTCAGACATTTATATTAATAATATCCTGTCATTTTAGCATAAAAAGATTGGCTTTGTTAGTGAGCTTGTTAACCTTTGGAGCTCCGCCTGTGCCGATTTAGAAAAAATTTAGAAAATGTTCATAAAAGCATGATAATACATAGAGGTCGTACGATTAAAAGGCTTGGTAGTAGGTTTGAGGTCGAAGGTTGTCTTCTAATAATTGTCATCAAGGAGGAGACAGGAAGAGAATTATAAATAAATGGCTTATTGAAGGCAAAAACTCTATATAGGCCTAAGTTTTGCCTTGCCTGCGCATTGTTTTTATGCCCTTTTTTCGATATAATGGTAAGATTCTTTTCTCTCTATAAATGCATAAAAAACAGAGATTTAAACGGCCCGGCATAGTTATTTTTCTTTCTATTTTTATCATAGCTTTTGTTGGTCAAAAACATGTTTTGTTTGCTCAAATTCATGAAGACGAAGAAATTTTGCAGCAGAAAGGCGCAAAACGGACGGATTTTTTTAATTCCGTCCAAAATCAGCTTCAGTCAGCCAAAAACGATTATTCAAATATTACACGACACATACGGGAGGCAGAAAAAAAACTTGAGGATGTTAAGGAAGAAAAATTAACTCTGCAAGACCAGCTGGATGCCCTGAATATGCATATCGTCAATTCGATTGTTTTAATCCGCAATGTGAGTTCACAGATCGCGGAAAAAGAAAATGAACTTCAACGGCTGACCCAGACCATTGAAGAAAAAGACGCAGAAATAAGCCATCAAAAACAAATGCTGCTGGAATATCTTGAGGTTCTTTATAAACAGGAAAATGAAATTCGCGATATAAATGGCCAAAAGCCGGAAATAAATATTCTAAAGCTTCTTTTCAGCGACAAATCCCCTTCTGACGCGCTGCGCGAGATGAGATATTTTCATATTCTTGAGGGAACGGGGCACGCTATATTCGAAAAATTGGAGAAACTGTTTGAACAGCAGAAAACTTATCAAATACAGCTTGAAAATAACCGGAACAGGCTGGTGATGCTTTATCGTCAACTTGAGGAAGAAAAAGAAAATTTAAAGATTCAGAGCGCGGCAAAAGCACATCTGTTAGATGAAACAAAGGGACAAGAGCGCATTTTTACGCAACTGGTCGAAGAGTCCAGACAGGAACAGTCCCAGGCCAGTGAAGATATTGCCGCTCTGCGCTATAATATGGAATTTATCAGGACGAAAATTACGGAACTTGGCGACAAATTTGATCCAAAAAACTATACAAATCTTTTGGGGAGAGAGACGACATCCGTTTACAAATTTATCCAGGAGACCAAAGATCAGACACAGCTTGCTTTACGCTGGCCGGTGAGCCCGACACGCGGCATCAGCGCCTATTTTCATGACGAAACATATCGCCGCGCAATGGGCATTCAGCATAATGCGATTGATATCCGTGTTCCGCATGGAACGCCCGTGCGCGCGCCAGCGGACGGAGTTGTGTATAAAACAAAAGATAGCGGGTTTG
>CAZZPB010000014.1:0-7408 GCA_964655905.1 uncultured Candidatus Peribacteria bacterium | reverse complement strand
TTTGTTTTTAAAATAGCGGATTCAAATTCCGGCTCAAGGCTTAATGAAGTTACAGCATATGGCGAATCAAGACCGGCTGCTTCCAAATGCTTTTGAATAGTAATAAAAATCCTCGACTGAATACGGCGCCAGGGACCTTTGGAATCAACCCAAAAACGCAATTGAAGGGTCATATAGCTGTCGGCGAGATCAAGAATAACAATATTGGGTTTTGGTTCCCTGTATATTTTGCTATTTTTATTGACAGCGTTCATGCATATCGCAATAACATCCTGAATTTTCGCGCCGTAACGGGCATAAACCGGTACTTTCATGCGCCGCATGGGATTGGAAGTAAGACTGAGCACATTGCTTTTGTAAAGCTGGGCATTTGGCACAATTAAGCGCATTCCATCATATGTTTTCAGATAGGTTGCTCTTGTTCGAATTTCTACAACTTTTCCTGTTTTTCCATTTATTTTTATCCAGTCGCCAATTGTGAAAGGTCTGGAAGCCAAAATGGCAATACCGGCAACAAAATTGGCAACCGTGTCCTGAAGCCCAAAAGAAATACCAAAACCAATAGCCGCGAGTAATGTAGTAATATTGATTCCGGCAACGGCAAGGGAAATTGAAGTTCCAATGACCGCGACGACAAGAAATGCTATTCGTCCTGAAATAATAAGTATTTCCTGATGTTCATCGCTGATTTTGCTCGCCAGGCGGCTTTCAACAATGCCTTTTACAATTACACCTATCACCAGGGAGGCGACAAAAATTACAACCGCAGTTATCCAAAGCGGCAATTTCTCCACAACAAAACTCAGGATATCACCGGACGTGGCAGCTTCTTTATCGGATACATCCGGCTTTGCAAAGACCGTTTGAGCTCCCAATAATAAGAAAAATATTATTTTTTTCATTGTTTTTTGTTTTAATGTTGATTTTTAGGGTACTTTTTGTGTTGTTTACAAGAATTTTACTGTCACTTATTTAAAAAATCACTGCCTTCCGTATCCTTTCTTTCCGGTTCCAAACTTTCTTCATCCTGGTCTGGAATACCGTAATCGGCGCCGTAACTTGTGCTGGTAGCAAGAAAATCAACTCCATAATTTGAATAAAGCCAATAGTAAAACATAGGAAAAGCGCCCTGGAAAAAGCCAACTACCGACCAGATCAACGGAAGGGAGATAAAAAGTAATACTGTGGCGCCGAAGCGACCAAAGGCCGTGTACATGAAAAAGCTGCCGGCGGTTGCCACCAGTACTCCCAGGATTGTTGTGTATACGCTTAGTAAAGCGTACCTGTAATCATGAATAAGTTCCATTATCAGCGTGCTTGCGGTAGCGCTAAGAATAATCTGAAGACCCGCCACATAGGCAGTTAATTCCAGCCGCGTAGTTGAGGCTGTTAAATATAGCGGCGCCATAAAAGCAAAAATCACAACATTGATAATAAAAATCTGCGACAGGGCGGTAGTAATTCGGGTGTAGCGTTCACGCTCAGTATAAGATAACAGCAGCGGCCCGATGAGGCTTGACACAAGCGAGGTTGCAAAAATCATGGCCATGAGAATGAAAATAAAAAGTGAACTTATTTCCTGCGCGGCCGCTTCGGCTGGCGATAATACCGGTTGAAGAATGGAAGAAGTCAAAAGAAAAATGATCAAAAGCACTCCTGTTCCGGCAATACCTCCAGCCAGACCGGCAAAAGTTTTTAAAACCAGTGTAAAAAAGGACATTTTTCTTGGTCCATACGCGGCCTCCACGCCAAGATGCGGTTCCTCCGCCTGAAAAGATTTATTTTCCTGTTCAGCCATTATGAGCACGTAAAGGATATTGTCACGAATTACTCCTCTTTATTTTATCATAAAAAACGACAATAAGGAATATTCCCAAGCTCAAAAAGGCATCCGCCAGATTAAAAGTAGGCCACCAGCCAATCGAAAGATAGTCAACAACATACCCTTTGAAAAGACGATCCAGAAGATTTCCAAGCCCTCCTCCAAGAACAAAACTGAAAATCAACCATGCTTCTTTTTTAGCAAGATTTAGAGAACGAAAACCAAAAAAACCAATAAAAACCAGCATGATAACGTTCAAAAAAAGCAACCATGGCTGTGGAAAGACAATGCCGAATGCCATACCGCTGTTTTCCTGATATCGCAGCGCAATAAAAGTATTGAGGATAATTGGTTGTAAAAAGTATTTTTTTGCAATAAATTTTAGAACCTGGTCAAAAAATACAATGCTGAATATTGAAAGTCCGATTTTGATAAATGTTTTTTGCATGGAAGTAAGATAAATTCTTGATATTACCGTGTGTATAAATTACATTGCTTTAGTGGTCGCCCCGCCAAGGCGGGGCTGTAATTTTCTTAACCACCGCCAAGGCGGGGTCCAATGGCAAAATCTCACGGTGACAAAGTACTTCTTTTGATAGTGGCGCTCTTGACTCTTTTTGGCCTGGTTATGATTACCAGCATTGGAGTGCCAAAGTCAATTCAGCTTTCAGCGCCGAATATTCTGTACCCCAACTGCAATGACCCTAAAGTTGATTGTTACCTTATTTTTAAAAATCATCTTTTACGCCTTATCATTGGAGGTATTCTGTTGCTGGTCAGTACAAGAATACCGTACCGTTTTTGGAAAAAGATATCAGTCGTTTTATTTGCTGGAACTGTTATCGCGCTTTTTGCCGTATTAATCATTGGAGCGCGGTATACGACATTCGCAAGAAGCTGGCTCGTTTTATTCAACACTTCATTTCAGCCTATTGAATTTGCAAAATTGGCTCTGATTTTTTATTTGGCAAACTGGATGGAACGAAAAAGCAATCAGGTTGAAAGTTTTGAATATGGTTTTTTGCCGTTTTGCATTGTAACCGGTGTTTTTATTTTACCGATCCTGCTTCAGCCTGATTTAGGGGGAACAATGATCGTTGTTATCATAGCTGTCGCGATGTTTTTTGCCGGCGGCGCGCGTCTGCGCCATCTGGCGCTTGGCGGTTTTGTCATGCTGCTGGCGGGTTTTTTGATTATTACCAATGTCTCACACGTCAAAAACCGCGTTCAGGCTTTTGTAAACGCTGACAAAAATTGCCGTGAAGATTATTGCTGGCAATCCGTACAGGCAAATATTGCCGTAGGCAGCGGGGGCTTTTGGGGGAAAGGTTTGACCCAGGGAGTTCAAAAATCTTATTGGTTGCCCCAGGCTTCCGATGATTTTATTTTCGCCGCTTCCGCCGAGGAACTTGGCTTTCTACGGATTGTTTTCATTGTTATCGCCTATGCCGTTATCGCGTACCGCGGTTTTAGAATTGCTTTGAAGGCGCCAAATCGTTTCATGATGTTGACGGCGGTGGGGATCACAACCTGGATCACCATCCAGGCATTTATGAATATCGCCGTCAACATTGCTTTGATGCCCGTTACCGGTTTGACGCTGCCTTTTATCAGCTATGGCGGATCATCTCTTGTTTCATCTATGATAGCCGTAGGTATTCTGCTTCATATTTCTCAACATATTCCTGAATATGCGCATAGTTCTGAGCGGCGGGGGAACCGGCGGACATATTATTCCCAATATCGCCATAATTCATGAGCTTCAAAGACGACATTCCACTGAAGGTCAATTGGAAATACTTTACATAGGAGGCCGCCGCAGCATGGAAGAAAAACTTATCAAAGAAGCACATGTGCCCTATACCGGTATTTTTTGCGGCAAGTTGCGGCGATATTTTTCTTTAAAAAACGTTGTAGATATTTTTAAAATTCCGGTTGGAATTATTCAGGTTTTTTTTCATTTTTTGAGCTTTCGGCCAACGGTTATTTTTTGCAAAGGAGGGTATGTCTGTTTTCCTGTTGCGGTGGCCGGTTGGCTTTTAAAAATTCCGATTGTGCTGCATGAATCAGATGTTATTCCAGGTCTTACCAACCGCTTATGCGCTTTTTTTGCGAGTAAAATTTGCATTGCGTTTGAAGAAAGCAGAAAATATTTCAGGGGAAGAAAGACCGTGCTTACCGGCAATCCCGTACGGTATGAAATGATATTTGGAGATCGTTTTGAAGGTTTGAATTTTTTAGATTTTGTGCCACTGTTGCCCGTTGTTTTGGTGATTGGAGGAAGTTTGGGAGCCGATTTTATCAACAATATTATCTGGTCCAACATGGGCAAACTTTTGGAAAAATACCAGGTCGTCCATATTTGCGGCGAGAAACATATGAAAAGTCCTGAAGAGCTTTTAACCCTTTTGCCATCAGAACAAAAATTACTTTTAGCGCGTTACCGGCTGTTTCCATTTGTAAAAAATGAATTGAAAGATTTGTATGCTGCTGCGGACATTGTTGTTTCACGCGCCGGCGCCATGACTTTGGCTGAGCTGGATTTTTTTAGAAAGCCTGTTTTGCTCATTCCACTAACAAAAAAGGCAAGTCGGGGAGACCAGATTATAAACGCGCAGGTTTTTGCAAAAAAACATTTCTGCAGCGTTTTTGATGAAGAAAATTTTTCAAATGAAAAATTTTTGGACGCACTTGAAAAACTTTTGAAAAATTCTGGACATAAGAAAAAAACAAAAATATTGAGCCGAAAATCTTCCGCGCTGGAAAACATTGTTCATTTACTTGAAAACACATGAAAATTGGCGTTAACGGCAGATTTCTGACAAAACCATACACGGGCATAGGCAAATATACGCAATATTTGTTTTTAACTCTTGCGCGACAAAACCCCGAAGCGCATTTTATCCTTGTCACACCAGAAAATGTTCACATTGAAAATCCTCCAAATATGGAAATTTTTACAGTGCGGGAAAAGTTTCCAGGCACTGCCGGTATGCGTAAAACATACTGGGAACAATATCAGGTCCCATCGTTTTTAAAACATAAAAAGGTGGATCTTTTTCATTTTCCCTACCCTGCAAACCCCTGGCGCAAGCTCAATCAGCCTGTCATTGTTACTGTGCACGATACTATTCCATGGGTTCTAAAAACATACAGATCCTCTTTCACCACCAGATTATATCAGGACCAATGCTTGAAAGCCCTCAAGTATGCCGATCATATTTTTACCGTTTCTCAAACAACAAAAACAGAGCTTCAGGAGCTTTATAAACCTTGTCCGAAACAGAAAATTTCTATCAGTTATAATGCGCCGGCAAACGCTTTTTTTGTTCCGTTAGTGGTTGCCCCGCCTGGGCGGGGCGATAATTTCTTAACAAGCCCTTCGGGCTCGTCTAAAGAAGAACAAAAAAAACTTATTTTAAAAAAATATGGAATCAATACGGCCAGGCCATATATTTTTTATATTGGCGGCTTTGATGAACGCAAAAACGTGGAATCGCTTGTAAATACCTTTTTAAATGATATCGCGCCGCATTATGAAGTAGATCTTGTCCTTGCGGGCGGCAAAAGCGCGCCTTCTGCCATTTGTGAGAGCTTTGACAGATTGACAAAATTAAAACGTGGGGGTAGGGTCAAGATGCTGAGGGGAAAGCTGTTACTGACTGGCTTCATTACCGAAGAAGATCTTCCTGCTCTTTATCAATCTTCACTGGTATTTATCAATCTTTCCAAAAAAGAAGGTTGTAATTTGCCGCTTCTGGAAGCGGCTGTAAACCAAGTTCCATTGATCGCCACGGACATTCCGGTTCATAGAGAAATTGTCGGAGATGTTGCGCTTTTCTGTCCGCCTGATAATCAGAAGATGTTGGCATCACTGGTGGTCCGGTTACTGACCGATAAAGCTTTCTACCAAATACAAAAACAAAAATTGAAATCTTACCGTTGTCCCTTTTATTGGCCTGACACTGCGGAGGATGTCATGAATATTTACAGAAAACTTCTTCGAAAAACTAAGCGGTAATAACAAAATTAACTTACAATGCCATGGATATTTTTTGGATTATTTTTGGCATCATTCACGTTATTTCTTTGCTGTGCCTTATTATCAGCATAAATTTTCTGATCCATTACACCAGGCGCTACAAAATGGAAGAATCTGGTTTTACGCTGCTGTTCGGTTTTATTCGCCTTGAACATATTATTTTTGTTTATGTTATGACCATCCTGTTGTTCGTGACGGGATCAACATTATTTACTTTTTACCTAATGCAAAAATGACAGAATACGCGATCAACAAAAAGGATCGTTACTTTAAAGGTCAATATCCGGACGAGGAGTGTATTGCCTTTTTCCGCAAGCATTGGGTCACTCTCCTTCCGGAATTACTGATGTACAGCATTTTTGGCATAATATTGCTGGTTATTGGATTTTATTTTACAAATGTCGTTAATTTTTCGCTAAAAAGTTTCTTTCCGCAATTTCTTTTTTTTGTTTCATTATTATTTTTTACATATTTCATTCACCGTTTTTTCTTCCGGCTTTTTAATCATTTTCTGTATACGGTTATTTTGACCAATTTCCGCATCGTTGAGGTCACTAAAACGCTGTTTATTATTTTCATTCGTGATAGTCAGCAGACTTTTGACATGAAAGAAATACAGGACATTCAAAAGCAGCAGAATGGTTTTTGGAAAAATATCCTGCGTTTTGGCACGTTGATTATTATGATGTCGTCATCGGATATTAAAACAATGCATTATGTTCCGAATCCGGACTATCATTTCCGGCTTGTAAACCGCATAAAAAGGATTTATATTCAACAACGCGTCCAGGACAAACAGCATGAGCGGCCCAATGAAAGTATTGCACCTTTGATAAAACCGAAACAATCATCTTCTTTATCTTCGAAAAATTTCTTTCTGGATGATATGGTGAGCCTAAATCAGTCAGACAGCGACCAATTTGAATGAGCCCTGAATAATTTTATCTCTATGACCTCGCCCGCAATCACTGTTGTTTTTTCCTTTCTGTTGATGATTTTGCTTGTTTGGGCTTTTTTTGTTTTGTATGTCAAAAGCATTCTGGAAGAAGCCATGGCCCATGGGCAAGTAATATCTGAAAAAATACGCCTGCGCCTCGACATAATTCCATGCATGATTGAAACAGTAAGGCGTTATGCATTTTCCGATGCAACATTGGTCACTCATATTATTCGGCTTCGGGCAAACAGTTGGCCTATTGATGAGCTTTCTGTCAACAAAGTTCAAAATGAACTCTCCATGAGCGCAGCTTTACACACTCTTTGCGAACAGGCAGCCAGGAATCAGGATATTCAAAAAGATATTCATTTTCTGGGGCTGCGCGCCGAAATTTATGATATTGGCAAGAACATTGAAAAATTACAGGATACTTATAATCAAAAAATTCGCCTGTACAATAAGAAAGTGAATTTCTTTTTATTGAAGCCCTTTTTAAGTCCACTGGGGCTTCATTCCATGCCCATTTTTGAATTCGAGGCCTGATTAAGGAGAAGTACCGCAAAAGGATTTCAGGCTTCTTTTTGCAAATTGCTTGTTTAGTAGCAAT
>CAZZPB010000013.1:0-3193 GCA_964655905.1 uncultured Candidatus Peribacteria bacterium | reverse complement strand
TTTTCATGGGCATTTGATTTATTCTACAAACTGTATCTGTACTATCGGGGCCGCGTCGCCGGCGCGGAATTTTATTGGAGTGATGCGGGTAAAACCGCTTTTGCGTTCAGCGTACCTTTTGGCCAGTTCTTCCATGATTTTCTTTGAACCAAGTTCGCTGTCCATATATTGGCATAATTCACGGATTGCGAGCCTTTTTTCTTTGATTTTAGCAATATTTATAAGGTGCTCCATCAATGACTGCACGGCTTTGGCTTTTGAACGTGTCGTTTGAATTTTTTCATAGATGACAAGGCTGGTGGCCAGATTCTTTACAAGGAGCCTGCTTGCCCCGCGCGGGCGTTGAAGTCTGATTTTCTTTTTTTGATGGCGCATATCAGGTAATTGGCTGAAATA
This sequence comes from uncultured Candidatus Peribacteria bacterium, assembly GCA_964655905.1. GTDB lineage: Bacteria > Patescibacteriota > Gracilibacteria > UBA1369 > UBA1369 > CAYHVY01. Next base: position 2,797 of record CAZZPB010000013.1, on the reverse strand, counting down.
TTATGATGATTTTATTCTTGAGACAGTGTCATATCCTTTGTTTTTAGGGCATTTTTAACCTCAGTCAGGGCTTTTTTCCCAAAACCGCGCAGGTTGGTCAGCTTGCTTTCCGTGCATTTTGAAAGCTGTTCAATTGAACCTATGCCGCCGTTGATGAGCGCGTTCAATGTTCTTGGAGAAAAGCCAAGAATTTCAATAGGAGTATAGTTTTCGGGCACCGGTTTATTTTTTTCTTCAGCCTGCTCTTTCGCTGCAATTTTTTTGAAATCAGACATAAACTCCGCCTCAACCATAAAATTTTCCTGATTGAAGAGATTGTAATATGATTGAAGAATGTTTGAAGCGAAACGAAGAGCATTTTCCGCAGTGATTGAGCCATCCGTCACGATCTCCAACGTCAGTTTGTCGAGGTTTGTCATTTGACCGACACGCGTGGCCTCCACATCATAACGAACCTTTTTAACCGGAGAAAACACGCCATCCAAAATAATCAGCGCAGGATCTGCTCCTTCTTCTTTTTGGCGGGCATGCGCCGGTAAATAACCAACACCCTTTTCAATTCGCAGCTCCATATTGAGTTTTGAACCTTTCTCGATCGTCGTAATATATTGATCCTTATTCATGATTTCGATGTCGCTGGGGCATTTGATGTCTTTGGCGCATATAATTCCTTCTTTGTTTACTGAGAGGGTACATGTAGTTGGATCCTTGCTTGTTTTTTTAATTTTCAGCAGTTTAAGGTTCAAAGAAATATCCAAAATGCTATCTTTAACACCCTTGATAGTTGAATATTCATGGCTGATGCCATCAATTTTGATGCCGGTGACGCAGGCGCCAGGCAGGGAAGAAAGAAGAATTCTCCGCAGTGCATTGCCAACAGTCATTCCATATCCCGGTGGCAGAGGACTAACGATAAAAATGACATGATCAGGGCTGAGTTTTTCACTTCTGATCTTGGGGATGCCGATTTCTTCTTGTATGTAATGCATTCGCGTAGTGAATTAAGAATTAATAATTAACAATTAATAATTAAAATTATTTGAATTATTTTGAGTAATATTCAACTACAAGACTTGTCGATATGGCCTGCTCAAGATCTGTCGGCTCCAGTTCCCGTTCAACTTCCCCTGAAAGATTTTTATAATCAACCTTCAGCCATTTGGCCGGGCCGAATTTTTGTTTTTCCAGAGCTTCAAAAAGTTTCGACTTTCTCACTCTGGGAATAACCTCAAATTTGTCTCCCGGTTTTGTATGAAAAGATGGTATATCAATATGAGTGCTGTTTATTTTAAAAAGCCCGTGATTGACCATTTGTCTGGCCTGCGCGCGGCTTTTTGAAAAGCCCGCCTTATAGATAACGTTATCGAGACGGCTTTCCAGCAATTTTAACAGCGCGTTTCCAGTGATATCTTTTTGTCCGCTGGCTTTTTTGAAATAATTTACCATTTGACGCTCCGTTACGCCAAATAAGCGCTTTAGCTTCTGTTTTTCCCGGAGCTGCCTTGAATATTCTGATTTTTTAGCAAAACTGCCTTTTGGGCCGTGCATGCCCGGAATATAATTTTTGCGTTTGAGCGCGCATTTTTCTTTTCCGCATAGGCTGATTCCTTCGCGGCGGCAGAGTCTGCATTTTGGTCCTGTATAACGTGACATGGCGTTGTGGGGTTATATTTTACACTCTGCGTGATTTTCGCGGTCTGCAGCCGTTGTGCGCGACTGCGGTGACGTCCCTTATGGATTCAATAGAGATTCCTGAACTGTTGATGCCACGGATGGCCTGTTCGCGCCCGGAGCCAACACCTTTTATTATTACATTGCCTCTTTCGAAGCCGAATACCTTTGCTTTGTTGGCGGCACTTTCGGATGAAACCTGGGCCGCGTAGGGAGTTGCTTTTTTGGCCCCCTTGAAGCCATTCGAACCGGCGCTGCTCCAGGCAATGACTTCTCCCTTCGGATCAGTTATTGTGACAACGGTGTTATTGTATGTCGCCTGAATGTATATTATGCCCTCCGGAACCAATCTGCGCTTTGCTTTACCCTTTTTTTTGGCTTTTACGGCCGGTTTTTTTGTATCCTTCCCGGTCGCGGCAGCGGTGGCGGGCGCATCTTTAGAATCCAGATCTGCGGCCTCTACATGCGGTTCTTTTGTTTCAGAACCCATATCTGTCTTCTCTACAGCCGATTTTTTTTCTTGATGCTTGTTTTCTTCTTTTGGAACCGTTTTTTTTGCTTCAGGCATGGGATAAAGATAAGGTGTTTCTATTTTGTGACTATTTTCTTGTTTGCTACTGTCTTCTTCTTTCCTTTGCGTGTCCGGGCGTTGGAACGTGTTCTTTGACCCCGCACGGGTAAGCCGCGGCGGTGCCTGTAACCGCGGTAGGAACCGATTTCCTGAAGCCGCTTAATGTCCATTTGTATTTTTCGGCGCAGGTCTCCTTCAGCCGGAATTTTACTTATCCTTTCACGCAATGTGTTCAATTGGCTTTCAGAAAGCTCTTCCACGTGTGTGTCTGGTTCTATGCTGGTTTCTTTAAGGATTCTCCTGCTCAAACTGCGGCCGATTCCGTAAATGAATGTTAATCCAACTTCAATGCGCTTTTCTTTTGGAAGCGTTACACCTGCGATGCGTGCGATAGTGGGCATACGTTCAGAATTCTAATTATTGTTTAAGCGATATTTTATCCAATATAATGATGAGTTTTAGCCTTGGCGCTGTTTATGTTTTTTGATGCTGCAGATAACACGGACAACATTTTTTCGTCTTATGACCTTGCATTTATTACAAATTTTTTTCACT
>CAZZPB010000012.1:0-18200 GCA_964655905.1 uncultured Candidatus Peribacteria bacterium | reverse complement strand
GTAAATATTTATCTTGTAGTAAGCGCAGCAGTGGGTCTCGTGGGTTCCCACTGCGAAGCGAACGAAGGGGAAGGGGACCCCCGATCTAATCGGGGGTACTTGGGGGAAACCGTAGGTTGGCCCCAAATCAAGGGTCTGGTCGCAAAAAGTGCTCATGCCGTGGTATTATAACACCACTTTTATAGCTGGCGGATTCTTTTTAAAAATACTAGAATTGACAAGAAAACTATAAAGGGCGAGTGGCGGAACTGGCAGACGCGTACGACTCAAAATCGTATTCCAGCAATGGAGTGAGAGTTCAAGTCTCTCCTCGCCCAAGATTGTGTGTTTTTATCCATAAGATGAAAATTTTTTCTATATTTTGGATAATATTTGTGATAGAATACAACGATATACATTCAACACAATATGTCAAAATCAAAAAAACTGAATTTGCAGGAAGAATTAAAAAAACGTGATTTTCGCGTAGCGATTTTTGGCTCAGCGAGACTGAAAAAGGACGATATAACTTATAAGCATGTATTTGAATTGGCGAAACTCATTGGGGCGCGCGGATATGATGTTGTGACAGGCGGCGGACCCGGCGTTATGGAGGCGGCCAATTCAGGACATGAATCCGGAGACAAACTACGGAGAGCCGATTCTATCGGCCTTGTCATACATTTGCCAATCGAAAAAAAAGCAAATCCTTATTTGGAGCTGCGGGAAGATTTTACACAGTTTTCAAAGAGACTTGAAGAGTTTATGAAACTGGCAAATGTTCTTGTGGTAACAAAAGGAGGGCTTGGCACCTTGCTGGAACTGTCTTTTTGCTGGCAGCTTTTACAGGTTGGCCACAGCGAATATAAACCGATTATTTTGATCGGGAAAATGTGGGAAAAACTCATTGAATGGGCCAAAAAATATCCTCTTAAAAAAGGCCTTATGAGCCCGAAAGACTTTGAATTTATACATATCGTGAAAAACAACGAGGGCGCCCTTGAAATCATAGACAGGTTTTATAAAGTCTATTGCGATGATGGGAAATGCCGGATCATACGCAAATGAGTTTGAATAAATAATATGTGGCATAAATTTCAAACAAAGGTCAAATGTTTTAATTTTTAATATCAAACAGGAATTTTCAGTCCCAATCTTGACTTGACATTTGAACCTTTGATATTGAATTGACATTTGTTATTCGGATTTCGGATTTGATCATAGTTTTTCGGATCATACGTTTTTTTCTTTGAATAAAGAGCATGTGTTAAAAATTACCAATAACCAAGCACCAAATTCCAAACAATATCAAATGACCGAAATATCAAATCCCAAACAATGTTTTAAATTTTGTGCTTCGAATTTTGAATTTGTTTGAAAATTGATCATTGGTTATTGATCATTCTATAACGTACCACATTAAATTTTCATAAACTTTTATTCAAAGAGAAAATCACTTGATCCCAATCCATGCTTGGATTTTTAAAAATCTGGGAGGGTTGACTTTTTTCAGCTGATATCTAAAATGCGTGGTTGGCCTGTTAATGATTATTATTTTGACCGCATGGGTATCTCTGATCTTGAAATTCATCTTGCTCCAAAAACGGTATTTGAAATAATACCCGGCGTGCCCGTGACAAATACCATGATAACTATGTGGCTTGTCATGGCCATTTTGATCGGCATGGCTGTTTTTATACGAATGGGGTTAAAATACCTTCCCCATGGTTTTCAGAATTTTGTGGAATGGAGCCTGGGTGGCATGTACCGGTTCATGGAAGATGTCGGCGGAGTTGCTTCCAAAAAGCATTTTTCAATTTTTATCACGTTTTTTCTCACTATTTTATTTTCAAACTGGCTTGGAATTGCCATGGGAATAATCGCGGAACAGTCAGGTTTTTTACGCGCCCCAACAAGCGATATTAACTCAACTGCCGCTCTGGCCATTGTTGCTTTTTTATATTTTGAATATCAGGGAATGCGTGCCCACGGCTTTTTTGGCCACATTGGGCATTTCATCAATATTAAAGCCCTTTTAACAAAAGGCGGCATGGGCGTGATTGATTTTTTTGTGGGACTGCTGCATATTGTTTCGGAGCTTGTTAGGCCTACCGCTTTGGCTTTGCGTCTTTTTGGAAATATTTTCGGCGGAGAAATCGTACTGACTGTTGCTTTTCTTTTGATCGGAGTGGCCTTTCCTCTGCCGTTTATGGGACTTGAATTTATTATCGGTTTAATCCAGGCATTTGTATTTTCCGTGTTATTTTTGACTTTTACCGCTTTGAATACAGCACACCAGGAAGACCATGAAATAATTGCTCCCACAAAACTGGAAAGCGGGACGCCTGTGCACGTAACAATTGGTTAGGTTTTGATGGCTGCTAGGAAATAAAAATTTTTGTTCCCTGCCAGCCATGAGAATCTATCTCAAAAATTTATTTCTTAATTTTTATTTTTTTATGAATACTATCGCAGCCGCCATAGCTATTGGTCTGGGAGTTTTGATGCCAGCATTCGCGATTGGCCGTATTGGTTCAAAAGCGGTTGAATCAATCGCCCGACAGCCGGAAGCCACCGCCAAAATTCAACTGAATATGATTTTGGCCGCCGCTTTTGCCGAAGGGCTGGGCATTTTTTCGTTTGTTATTGCCATTTTAATTTTGAATAAATAAATGGAATCATCTTTAAAAAATAGTGGGCTTCGCGAGCGGGAGGGGGCGACGCAAGCCACTGCAAATGAGGAAAAAACAGTGACGGCTGAAACGGTTAAAGTTGTTGAATCTGAACAAAAGGGCGGGCTTTCCATTCAGCCGACAACGGTTGCCTTTCAGGCTCTGAATTTTGTCATTCTGGTCCTGATATTGCACAAGATTCTTTATAAACCGCTCATAAAATTGTTGAATGAGCGGGAACTGCGAATTAAAGAAGGCGTGGAAAATGCGGAGAAGGCTGAAGTTTCGCTAAAGGAAGCCGTTTTAGTCAAACAGGACATGCTTAAAGGGGCCAGGGTTGAGAGTCAGCGCATGCTTGAAAAAGCGCGGAAGGAAGGGGAAGATGTCAAATCTGAAATGGTAAAAGACGCGAAAAATGAAGCCGTTAAGATTGTTGAATCCGGACATAACCTTGTTGAAATGGAAAAAGAAAAGGTATTGCAGGAAGTGAAAGCGCGGGCTGTCAGCCTTGTCGTTGGAGCGACTGAAAAACTGCTGCGTGAAAAAATTGACGCTCAAAAGGATGCCAAAATTATTGAGCAAAGTATGCATGAGTATGCTTTGTGAATGAAGCTCCGAAGTGCTTACGCACGGGGTATCTCTTTCATTCAAGCTGTACTTGTCGCCTTTCGGGCGAACGGCATTCATTCATTGGCTCATGCCAATGGTATTCTGAAGCTCGCTTCTACGGGGAGCTTCATGCGAGCGCACGGCGCGGTGAAGAAGAGGGCGCAAGCCAGTTCTGAGCCGAAGCGGGCTCTATCAAATAAGTAATAGTAAATTATGAATAATGGAAATTTTTATCTACAATACGGAAAAGCTCTTTACTTCGCCGCTGCAAAAAATAATGCGGAAGAGGATGTGCTAAATTCAGTGCAGGAAATAGTCCGGTTAAGTGAACAACGCGAATTTGCTCAAACAATAGCGGAAATTGCCCACTTGCAATTTGAAGAGTTAAAGAAAATTTTAAAAATGGAATTTGAAGGAAAAATTCATCCTCTGGCATTAAATTTACTCATTCTGCTGGTAAAAAATAAACATTTTCGTTTGATATCAAAAGTGTTTGAAGCATATAAAAAGGCTTATTACAGAGCAAAAGACATTGTCGAAGTCACAGTGCGCACAGCCAAAACCTGCGATGAATCAACGAAAAAGCTTGTTGAAAACACGCTCTTGCAAAAATTTAAGACTGCTAGCGAGCGAGGGGGGGAGGAGGGCAACCTGCCTACCTACCTGCCGGTAGGCATGGCCGGCAGGCAGGCGCAAGCCCCCATAAAGAAAAATCTTCGTTTTCATTTTGAGGAAGACAATGGCCTGATTGGTGGTTTACAGATATATGAAAGCGGTTATGTCGTTGATTATTCGATAAAAAATTACCTGGAAAATCTGCAAAAATATTTATTAAAAACCTGATCTTATAAAATGATCAATAATCAATCACCAAATTCCAAACAATATTGAAATTTTCATATTATTTTTCTCAATTTTCAGTTTATGAAACTAGATGCTGCTAAAATTACACAATCCCTTAAAGAACGTCTGGAAAATCTTGATTATAAGCCGAACCGTGTTGGTGTTGGAACGATTGCCATGCTTGGCGATGGTGTCGCGCAGGTCAGCGGGCTTGATGACGTAAAAATGGGCGAGATGGTTGAATTCCCGGGGGAAACATACGGGATGGCTATTAATCTTGGCCATGATGCGGTCGGCTGCATATTGTTTGATGCCGGGAAACACCTCAAGGAAGGCGATATGGTGAAGAGCACGGGGCGCATTATGGAAGTGCCTGTCGGAGAAGAATTGTGTGGAAGGGTGGTAAATGCTTTAGGTCAGCCATTGGATGGAAAAGGTGCAATTCACACAAAGAAATTTCGCCCTATTGAAAACAAAGCGGAAGGAGTTATTCAGCGCCAGTCAGTAAACACACCGCTTCAGACAGGCATAAAAGCCATTGACGCGATGATTCCCATTGGACGGGGACAACGCGAGTTGATTATTGGCGACCGCCAGACTGGAAAAACCGCCATCGCCATTGATACAATCATTAACCAGCGCGGACATAACGTACGCTGTTTTTATGTTGCCATAGGCCAAAAACAGTCCACTGTCGCCAGCGTTGTTAATAAACTGGAGCAATTCTCGGCCATGGAATACACAACTGTGATTTCCACTTCAGCGTCGGATCCGGCTTCGTTAAATTTTATTGCGCCTTATACCGGCTGTGCTATGGCCGAAGATGTGATGTACAGCGGAAAAGACGCCCTTATTATTTATGACGATCTTTCCAAGCATGCCTGGGCATATCGCGAAGTTTCGCTTTTGCTGCGCCGCCCGCCGGGACGCGAAGCGTACCCGGGGGACATTTTTTATCTCCATTCACGTTTGCTGGAACGCGCCTCACGGCTTTCTGATGCCATGGGTAGCGGGTCTTTGACGGCTCTGCCGATTATCGAAACGCAGGCCGGTGATGTATCCGCATATATTCCAACAAATGTTATTTCCATAACAGATGGGCAAATTTATCTTGAAACCGAGCTTTTCTATGCCGGAAAACGTCCCGCTGTAAACGCCGGTTTATCCGTATCCCGCGTGGGGGGAGCGGCCCAAATTCCGGCCATGAAAAAAGTGGCGGGCAATTTACGTCTAAGCCTGGCGCAATTTCGCGAATTGGAAAGTTTCGCGCAGATCGGCAGCGACCTTGATCCAAAAACCGCGTCTCTTCTGGATCGCGGCCAACGCGTGGTTGAAGTGCTGAAACAGCCGCAATATCAGCCACTGGCTGTTGCGCAGCAGGTAGCCATTATTTACGCGGTCAATTCCGGACTTCTTGATGATGTTGAAGTAAACGGCATTCGTGATTTTGAAACAAAATTGCATCATTTTATGTCCTCCAAATACAAAAATCTTGAGGAAGAGCTGACTGTCGCCAAAAAATTTACTCCGGAACTGGAAAAACATCTTAAAGCCGCCATAACCGAATTTAAGGATGGCTATATCACGGAATCTCAACCACAATACTGAATAGTAGAATGAATATAATAGCATGTGCGAGCGCACGGCGCGAGCGCGCAGCAAGGCAAAGAAGAGGGCGCAAGCCAGTTCTGAGCCGCAGCAAGCTTATCAAAAAAAGTATGGCTACGTTACGGGAAATTAAAACCAGGATACGGTCGGTAAAATCGACTCAAAAAATTACAAAAGCCATGGAAATGATCGCGGCTTCAAAAATGAAGCGTGCCCAGAATCAGGCTTTAAAAGGCCGTCCGTATATGCAAAAACTCGTGGAAGTTATTGGCAATCTTTTGACATTAAGCGCAGCGCCATTAAAACACCCGTTTTTAAAAAAACGAAAACCTGTAAAAAATATCGGTTATGTTTTTATCACGTCCAATCGGGGGCTTTGCGGAGGCTTTAACAGCAATGTCATCCGCAAAATGTTTGAAATTTTGAAAGAAAAAAATAAAACAAAAGAAATTGTCATAACTGTCGGTAAGAAAGGCATGCAGGCAATGGAACGCATTGGAAAGGCCGTATTGGCTGATTTCGAAAATCTTTCCGACAAGCCCAGCTACCTTGATTTATTGGGCATCAGTAAGGTTTTAATTGATGATTATCTGGACGGCAAACTTGATGAAGTATATATGGTGTATAATCATTTTTACTCAATTATAAGCCAAAAACCCGTTGTGAAAAAACTGCTTCCAATTGAGAAAGAATCAACCGAATCGAATGTTTTTAAAAATCAAATAAAGCGTGATTATATTTTTGAACAGAATAAAACGGCAATGCTGGATGAATTGTTACGCCGCTATGTGGAAACAATGGTGTATCAAACTGTTTTGGAATCCGTGGCTTCCGAGCATTCCGCCCGTATGGTAGCCATGCGGCAGGCATCAGACAACGCGCAGGAAATTGTTTCGAATCTGACGCTGCACTACAACAAAGCCCGCCAGACAAAAATCACCACGCAATTGCTGGAGGTCGTCGCGGGGACGTAGGAATACCCGCTTTCGCGGGTATAAATATTTTTTAATCGCCATACATATGACAAAAGGAAAAATAACGCAAATTATCGGTCCAGTGGTTGATTTTGAGTTTGCTCCAAATGAGCTGCCAAAATTATTGGAAACCGTGGAGGTGACCAGGACAGTAGAGACAGGTTTAAAACCTGTCTCTACTGTCCTGGTCGTTGAAATTCAGCAGCAGCTTGGGGATAATCAGGTGCGCGGCGTTGCGATGGACTCTACAGACGGCCTCGTGCGCGGACAGGAGGCTCTGGCGACCGGAAAATCAATCAGCGTTCCTGTTGGGGAAAAAGCCTTGGGACGCCTTTTAAACGTATTGGGTGAACCTATAGACGGCCTTGGCGATATAAAAGATGCCCCGCGCTGGGAAATTCATCGTCCGACTCCGCATTTTACGGCCCAGTCTCCGACAACAGAGATTTTTGAAACAGGTCTGAAAGTCGTAGATTTAATCTGTCCTTTTGCGAAAGGCGGCAAAGTCGGTTTGTTTGGAGGGGCCGGCGTGGGCAAAACTGTGCTAATTCAGGAGCTGATTCGCAACATTGCCACGGAGCACGGCGGTTTTTCCGTTTTCGCGGGCGTTGGCGAGCGCACCCGCGAGGGAAACGATCTCTGGGTTGAAATGAAACAATCCGGCGTCATCAACAAAACAGCCCTGGTTTTTGGGCAAATGAACGAACCGCCGGGCGCCCGTCTGCGCGTCGCTTTAACCGGCCTTACGATTGCCGAATACTTCCGCGACCAGGAAAAACGCGACGTGCTGCTGTTTATCGATAATATTTTCCGTTTTTCACAGGCTGGATCCGAAGTGTCCGCTCTTCTTGGACGTATGCCTTCCGCTGTCGGCTATCAACCAAACCTCGCAACAGAAATGGGCATGCTGCAGGAACGCATCACTTCAACAAAAGACGGTTCCATTACTTCCGTGCAGGCGGTGTACGTGCCGGCGGACGATTTGACCGATCCAGCTCCGGCAACAACATTTTCACATCTGGATTCAACAGTAGTGCTCTCCCGGGCGCTTACCGAACAGGGCATTTATCCGGCCGTTGATCCTCTGGAATCCACCTCGCGGCAGCTTGACCTTAATGTTGTCGGTATTGAGCATTACACGGTGGCGCGTGAAGTTCAGCGCATTTTACAGCGCTACAAGGATTTGCAGGATATCATCGCCATTTTGGGCATTGATGAACTGTCTGAAGAGGACAAAAAGCTGGTTGCCCGCGCGCGCAAGATTCAGCGTTTTTTGTCACAGCCATTTTTTGTAGCTGAAGCTTTTACCAATATCGCTGGACAATACGTTAAATTACAGGATACCGTTCGCGGTTTTAAGGAGATTATTGAGGGCAAACATGATGATCTGACAGAACAGGATTTTTATATGGTTGGGACCATTGAACAGGCCAGGGAGAAACATGAAAAAACGTAATAAAGGCAAAATTTTTGTAGGTAACGCAGATCTGCGTTACCTGCAAAAATTAACCCATCTAAATCAACATTATGTTTCATCTAACAATTGTCACAGCGGAACAAACCATTTATGAGGGCGACATCGAAATGCTTGTCGCGCCTGCAGTGGACGGCGAAATCGGCATTCTCACGAATCATCATCCGCTTGTGACTAAATTGGGACCAGGCGGCATGCGCGTTGTTAAGCCGGATAAAAGTGAAGAAATATTGTTTGTAAGTGGAGGATATTTGGAAGTTAACAACAACAAGGCAACTATTCTCGCCGACATTGCTGAAAATATTGAAGAGATTGAAATCGAAAAAGCCGCGGCTGCAAGGCAAAAAGCCAAAGAACAATTAAAACATGCCAAAGACGACGTTGACCGCGCGAAACTGGAAGAAGAGCTGCGTGCCGCCATGATACGGGAAAGACTGGCTGACGTGGCGCAGTACAAAAAACGGAAATAGTTTTCAATCCTCCTCTATCACCGTCTTCGGCGCTTGAGCCGTTTGCGATGGAGCATTTTTTTCTTCCGCAGCTTTTTCTTTTTCCAGTTCTGCTTTACTAAGAGGTTGTTTATTAATGCCTTTTAGCGCAAGAGCCCCGGCGTTTTCCTGAATATTCATAAAAAGATTTGCTGCCGCCGCCAAATTATTTTTTGCCACATATCCCTTTATTTTTTCCTCTATTTCAGCGCTAAACTTATTGACGGCATCCTGTTGAGTAGCTGCGATTTTTTTATCTTCCATTGCAACCGCGCTCAATTTTGTCATAACTGTACCCATATTTGTTTCAAAATTAAGTTTTTCCGCAAGTTCTCCTAAAAGATATCGTACTTCAGCAATATGTTCTTTTACCGGACGCTTATCACATAAAGGTGCTCCATCTAGGGCACTTCCTATAAAACGTGTTCTGCCAGGTTCTGCGTGTTTATAACGATGATCCAGCATGGCATCCAAAAGTGTGAAGTTTTTTAACAGCCTGACTATCCATTTTAATTCTTCCTGCGCCCCTTTGGTGTCGCCTTCTTTGGCTTTTTTATTGAAGTTAATAATTTTTCTCCGAACAAAGTCATTCAGACCGGCAACGGCATTTTTGAGCCCTATGCCGGATACCTGTTGTCTGGCGCCTCCCGCATGGCGTGTAATTTGATCAACAGTTGAATCATCAAGCAATTGCACAAACATATCCATATCATCGTGATCCCAGTTACTGGTATCTTTCGCAGCTTTTTCCATACGAACAGCCGCGTATGGGTCAAAAGCAATGACATCCCGCACAAAATTGACAAAAGATCCTTCTTTTTTCCAGGTGATCTCATTTGGCTTTAAATTTCTGATTTGACTAATAGAATTCACTCCGAAATCAGGTAGAATATGTGTTGTAATCCAGTTTTTATATGCTCCAACACCTGGCCTATCGGTAGCCTGTTCACCTGTTTTTGGATCCCAAATAGGCTTTCCGTCATCGCTATAGGCCTTCAGCCACGGACTTACAAAAAACTCAATAAGCGGTATATTTTTAAAGTATGTACCGCTCAGCGTCGCGGCACGATCAACAGAAAGCAGTGTTTCACCGTTTGGATTTGTCGCTCCTATTCCCATGATTAAAAAGAACATTTTATCCTCAAACTGCATTTTTCCGTACTCCATGGTGTAATCCAGATATTCTTCATACATGGCCGGATCCACATATCCGCCGTTCAGAAACTCATACATCAGCTTTTGCAATTGTAATTTAGGTCCACCCGGGTCATTTTCAAGACGGATGGCGTGGTCTTTAAATCCCTCTTTCACATTCTTGTATCCTGAATCCTGAGAGTGCCGAAAATCCTTGAACGTGCCGGCTCCCCACCACTGCTCAAAAATTTTATCAAGCGCTTCATAGTAATTGCCTTTATAAACTGTCATTGGCACTCCTTTAGCATGATCATTTATAAGCTCGAAAAAATGCTTATCATCCCAGCGCATGGCGCCTTTTTTAGCCAATACCGTTATGGCGGCCTTTAAAACGTCTTTGCTTTTTCTTCCCGCTGTATGCATTTCATGTTTAATATCATCCACACCCATGGTTTCAAAATGTTTGACATGATGCTGTACCTCTTCATCTTCCGCGTGTTTGTACATACCTTTAAATTCAGCGGCCAGCGCCTTGGACGCGGGGCCGAAAATGGCTTCACCAACAGCGCCAATGCGGCTGCCCTTCCAGCGCTTAAGTTTGCGTTGTGCAAGTTCAACAACGGTTTTTCCCATTTCCCAAAAGTCCTTCAGTGACATAAAATTCGTAGTTTGCCAGACATTCCGTAAATAACTGATCGGCGGCGACGTTGGTTCATCAGTGGAAGGAAGAACATATCCTTCAGGCGTCTCAGCGCCTTTTGTCTTGCGTTCGGCAATTTCTTTTTCCGCGTCTGCCTTTGCCTCTTGCATAATGGCTGCTTTTTCTTCTGGAGATCCTGTCAAACGCGCTGCTTTCTCCGCTTCGGCGTCAGCTGTTTTCTTTTCCACCTGATTTTGTTTTACCCAGCGTAAAAATCCCGTAAAACTCTTTTTTTCGCCTTTATCAAAAGTGACCGTTTTCTCCTGCTCATTGACTTCTTTAATGACAAACATTTTATTGCCGGCATCATCGTAATAAAGTACTTCGTCTTTTTCGGCTTTTATTGGAGGATATTCCGCCGGGTTTCTTTTATAATGTTCATTTTGTACCTGTTGAAAAGTGTATAATTTTGAGCGCAAATCTTCGAGGGTGGCGATTTCGGGCACAGTGCCATTTTTCTTGTACCAGCGGGCAAATTCCCCAAAAGTGACCAGATCTTTAGAACCTGTTTCGGTTACTATTGGCTTATCCAGCCTTATTGTCCTGTTATCCTGATCAATTCGCCCAACACGCACTTTCTCGTCCCGAAAAAGATTTTTACCGGAAGAATCATAATTCGCTATTTGATATTCAAGGACCTGTCCATCTTTTATTTCAGCTTTGATGCTTTCCTTTAGGTCTTTGAGTGAATCAATATCTTCAACTACATCACAATCAGTAACCCAGCGGCTAATGTCCTTCGAAGTAAATTTTTCCTCGCCAATTTTGTTTCCTGTGGCCGGGTGAATGGACTCAATGGTAAGAACAGGTTTTTGAACTTTTTTTATAACATTGCCCTTTTCATCCAAAATTTCGACTTCCTCAAATTGAACTTTTTTGATTTTTGCATGCAGCCGTTTTTTTTCTTCCGATGATTCATCAACATATGTCAGTGCCTGGCCCTCCTTCATTTCAATACCGGAAGCCATTGTGAGTTTTTCTATGGCGCGTTCCTGCTCGTATTTGCTTAAAATGTGTTCATGCATTTCCGTTGATATCCTGCGCATTTCTGATGTTGTTACCGATAATTCCTCTTCCAGTTTTTTATGTTTTTTTGCCGCCCGTTTTTTCAATGTCATCAGCTTTTGCATTTCCGGCGAATCTTTTGGAAGTTTTGAAAGTTTTCCTGCTGCTTTCGCCCAATCTTTTTTGAAGTCTTCACTGTTAGGATCAAGACGTAAAAGTTCTATCGCTTTTTTCCTGGATATTTTCCCTTCATCAACCAATGTATCAAGATATTTTTTAACAGGGCTGTCTATATTTTCATCCTCAGCGGAAATATTTTGAAGTTTGCCTTTTATTTGATGCATATTTTCAGCCGCAAGCTTTTCTTCGTCGCTTTTACCATACTGCATGTGTTCTCCAACTTCTTCAGCGGTTCCTGCGGCTTTTTTGGCCTGTTCTGCAATAGAACCCGTAGTTTTTTCTAAATTTTCCTCTGTATCCTCTTCACCTTCTTCATCTTTTTCCCCATCTTTTTTTTTCTTCTCTTTCTCATCCTCCTCCCGCTTTTTCTTTTCTTTTTCCGTGTCCTCTCTTTTCTTTTCTTCTTCTTTTTCCTTCTCTTTCTCATCATCTTTATCACTGCCTCCTCCGCCGCCGCCTGCTGTACCGGTCGCCATAAAAACAAGCCGTTTTTCAAACGGAAAAATGTTTTCTGTATCGATATTTGGATATTGGCAGTTCAGCATACTTGATGAAGTATACGGAATATGGCCGATTTTCAGTTGCAATTCTATCATTATTTTTTATTTTGTCAATGAATTTATGCTTTTTTGTTATTTAACTGGTGGTTTTGGAGCCGCAGCCGGAGCGGAACCAGAAGCACCAGCGGCTTCTTGAAGTAATTTAATTTTATCGCCGCTTAGCTTTTTAAATTCCTCGCGCTGGGCATCCAACATGCCTTTTGACACGGCATCCAAAACTATTTTCTTGGCAGCGGTATCAATTACACCTTCTTTTACCAATGCTTTAATTTTATTATCCATTTCTGCATTGAATTTTTCCTGACCTGGTTTATCGGTAAGACTGACATCTTTTATCGTAACTGCCATAACCGCTTCTGTGGATTCAACAGCGATTAATCTATTAAGAATGGGTTCTGCTTCAGTTTTGGTTTTTGCTATTTCCGTCGCATCGCCTTTTTGAATAGCCTCATTGAGAGCCTTGAGTTTTGCTTTTTCGCCATCATCAATTTTATTTTCCTTGCGAAGATCGTCCATTTTAGCCAATTTCTTTGCCTGCGTACCACTTAAATGCTCGCCAGCGCCCGTTGTTGTGGAACCCTGCCCTTCAGGAAGTGTGCCACGTTTAACCCTTGCAGCCTCAAGATAGTCTCTCATTACTTCGTCATCTTTGATATTGCCGCCCGCTAAAGCATTGAGAAATGCATTTTGGTCGTTTTTATATTTATCTTTACTTTTAGACGGCATTCTATTCCAAGCCGCCCCAAATTCAGTTATGTGCTTTTTTGCCTGTTCCGAGATTGCTTTCTGGTACTCCTCACTGAGTCTGTTATCGTAGCCCTGTCCCGCATATCCCAAGTGTTCATTCCATGTACCTGCTTCACGCATTTTTTGTGAGATTTCACTTGTTCGTCCTATAAGCAGGCCGCTTTTTTCAGCCCCACGCATGGCTTCTTCATGGGGTATATTGCCTGCCTGTTGCAGAGCATAGCCGATTGCCCCAAGAGAGGCATTCGGCTTGTCTCCACCTACAGGAAATATGGGAGCCATGAGCGGTAATTTGCCGATAAATTTGCCTACGCCGCCAACAGCTCCCTTAATTGCCATCACGGCGCCCTCGGCGGCGGTCTCCTTCAAAGCCTGGAATACGCCAAACCAGATAAAGACAACCATTCCAATAGCCACAATAAATTCCTGTAGGGTGGAAATTCCAGAGGTTAAAAAACCAATATCAATTGTGCTTGTTGACAGAAAATTAATGCCTGATTTTAATTTGCTGAAATCGGCTTTCTGTAAGGCATCCAGCATAATAAAGCCTATGGACAGCACCAGTGAAATTTTGATTGGAATAATGACATGCGTAACAAACTTTTTTTGAAGCGCGCCTGTGTCGCCAAGACTGCCCGAAATATTTTGCGGCAGAGCATATTTCAGCACCATCAAGGGAGAAAGCACGATCATAATCCATAAAACAACGATTCGGACGAGCAGGACAACAAAGAGGGCAATGAAGGCCGTGGCATAAATTACATAAAGAATTATCGAAAAAAGACTGTTTTTGATCAGGTTGCCAACGGTGAGACTCGAAGCCGGTACCATCACCGTGCTCAGCAGATTCGTTTTACCCATCGCAACGGCCAATATTAAAGCCGCGTTTTGCGCGCCAAACTTGCTAAAGTAGTCCCTGCCTTCTTGCGTGAAAATGCCGTCTTTTGTTTCCTCTATTTGACAGATGGAAGATATGCCTGATTTTGATACGGCTTTTTTGTCTTCTGCCGGTGATGTAGATTTTGTGTCCTTTTTAGCCTTTTTAGATGCTTCCTTTGCAGCTTTTTCGGCTGCTTCGATTGATTTTTCATATGCTTTTTTATATTCCAGCGACCCCACGGGAAAGCCTATAATGCTGCTGCAAACTCCATTGGCCTGTTCTTTTGAAAGGGCTCCAATTCTAGTCTCGCCATCTTTAGCGGAGCCCAAACCCTGTTGCACTGTATCCGGCAGGGCAAATAATCCCGTTGATACGATATTTACAGCGTCAAGAACGACTTTTGCTCCAAGATATGTGAAATTAACCGCTATAAGGGCGATAATAAATTTAGGAAGTTCTTTTTTCAGGGTATAGTTCTCCCCTGCGCCAAAAACATTGTAAAATGCGATGGCCAGTAAAATAAAAACAAAAATGATATTTACAATGTTGCGGATGTTTGTCCAAATAAGGAGCAGTCTGTCTTCCATGCCTGCTCCAAAAAGGAGGTCATTTTGGAGCAGACTGCCAATCATGAGTAAAACTGGCCACAAAAAGCTTTGGAGCATGCTGACAACCGGGCTCAATTTGGCCTGCACTTCTATCAATGCTTTGTTGACAACGTCCGAGGAGCCAGTGCCGTAAGAAGCGGCTGCGGCAGGGGAAGTACTTGGAGCCGCAAAAGCTGTATTTGGAACAATGGCTGTAAAAGCCAATGTCAGCAACAATACCGATGCGATAATGTAGGAACGGGTCGAGACCTGTCCACACCTTTTTTTGATTGTTTTTGTTTTCATTTTTAGGGGGCGAAAAATAATTTTATGACAGAAGATTATATATGCTAAAGCCAATCACGGGCCCGCTGGAAGCGGCTGCGACAACGGCAACCTTGCCCCATATACTTTTCTTTGGAACGGGTTGGGTCTGGGCCCCAGCGGCAATTGCAGGTTGTTGTAATGACATTGTAGGGGCAGGTAGCGATATGTCCGTACGTTGAGGTTGCGCCTGCGGACCTGCGGAAATTTCAGGTTTTTGCAATGGCATTGTAGGGGCGAGTCGCGACCTGTCCCTAGGCGGCACGCCCCTATATTGTTTTCTGGCTGCTGCAAAGGCCTCTTTTTGTCCCTGAACGGTTTTCGGTGGGGAAGACAGGTCGCGACCTGCCCCTACGTGACCTGTCCCTACATAACCTGTCTGTGCAGGGATTGTTCCAATGCGATCTATCCCTAAACCTGTTTCCATGGAGCCTGTTTTTATTGGTGCAACAGGTTTTAATTCCCCTTCTTGGTATATTGGCGCGGTGGACGGTGCAAATGGCGCACCATCATGCGGGATTGCCGCAGGTTGAGGTAAAATGGCAGGCGCCGTAGCGACAGGCAGGGGTTCCGCATGTTCCACCGGCAAAATGGATGTTGTCGCGACAGATCGCGATGGATCGGCCTGTAGAGCCAGATCGCGACCTGTCGTCTCATTGACGTTTTTCTGCCATTGAATCTGCGCAATGTCCGCGGTAATTTGCGCGGACAGGTCACCGCCTGTCTCTGCTACGCCAATTGTTTTCATGTCCGCAACAGACAATTGCCCTTCTGTATACATCGGCGCGGTATCCATAAATGACAAATCTGGGGCTGCCACAGGTTGCGCCTGTGGGTAACGCAGATCTGCGTTACCCACGGGCGCCGTGACAACAGGCCGCGGCAGGCCGCCGCCTGTTGTCCGTACCACTTGATCTTTTTTTATTGTCTTTTGCCGTTCAAATTTTTGAACAATGTCGTAAGCCAGAAGCTGCACGTTTTTCTTCACCTCTTCGGGCCACAGAACAGCCCCCGTTTTCTTATCCACCTGCGGTAAAAACAGTTTTGCGCGCTCGCCGGGCTCGCTGCTTCTGGATTGAATGTATTTTCTGAAGTAGTTTAGAAAAGCTTCCCTGTCGTCTTTTTGCGTTTCTCCGCTAAATGGCACTCCCTGTTCGGTTTTCCCAAGAAAATATTTATATGTCAGCATTTGTTTATTTTCCTGAGAAAGTTCACCGCCCATGAAAAACGTGGCAAGGTGTTTTGTTTTTTGCGCCGCGGTGTCCACCAGCATGCGCTGCAAAAGCGGAATGAGGCGACGGTTGATGAAAGTTGTATCGAATTGTTCCATAGACCAGCCCAAAGGGCATGTTAAGTAATTATGCTTTATTCGTGAGCGGGAAGTTGAGATACGCCCTGGCCTCTGCGGATAAAATTAGCTGTCTGCGTATAGTTTGCTGCATCAGAAATATTCAAAAATCTGCAGAATTCGGCCAGCGTGATTATGTCAATTTTAAAATGTTCCGGATCACCTGTTTGCGCTCTTTCAAAGGCTGCGCCAAGCAATGGGTTTTTTTTAGGATCAATCATTTCTTTAAGCCCTTCGACAGTTATTGCAGCCGTTTGTTGATTTTCGGTTTTTTTCTGGAGAGCCAGAATTTTTTCAGCGCCGCCCTGATCAAAAAAGTCCCGAAAAGTTGTTGTTGAATAAAAAGTGCTAAATCTTTTTAAAGTTTCCTGTTGTTCAGGGCCTACAGGAGCTGTTCCAAGCGCCCTTGCTGCACGTTCAAGGCCACTGGTGATCGCTCCATATCCGACTCCGGACCCCGTGCCCCTTTTGGCGCCTCCGGTAGAAATTTCTATCCCCAGCGCCAATTCTCCAGCTGCGGCGTACGGCCATGGACTGCGCAGCAGTCCTCCAATGTCCTTTCCATAATTTAGAAGATTGACAAGCAGCCAAAGCGCCCCATGGATGCCCGCCGCAAATCCCAAACCCGGCGCTCCAAAAAAACGTTCCATTGGATTTACAGCATATTGCTGGCTTAAGCGTTCAACTTTTCCGTTAAAAGCTTCTGCCTGTTTTTTTGCTTCCTGCGCATAAAAACCTGATTGCAATTTTGTTGCAATATCAGAAAAAGCCGGGGCTGTTTCGGCTTTTTTTACAATCGCTTCACCCTGGAGCGGGGTCAAAATGCCACTGCGCAAAAAACCATCAAGAATTTTTGGCGTTTCATTTTTTTTGGATGATTTCATCAGCTCTTCCATGAAGATCATGCGCTGATCAAGCCCCATCAGCGCTACAAGTAGACCGGCGCTGCTGGCTTCAAAAGCTTTTTGCGGATTTTCAATATCCGCTACGGCAACATCATTGGGATTAAAAATAGCAATAATTGCCTGGTAGTCTTCAGAATGAAGATCTTTTCCATCAACCAGACGGCTGTGAATTGCGGCAATTTTTGGATTTTCCTCAATGATTTTTTCCATTCCCGGAAGCAATGTCTCTAAATATGCAATGTCTTTTTCATTTAAATATTTGTCTCCTCCCTTTTCTTTTGCCATACGCTCAAATAATTTCTGCCAACGGTCAACATGCTCCGCTCCCTCTTTTGTTGCCTGATCAAATAATTGCTGAACAAATTCCGTGCGCCGATCTCCGCCACTATCAACTTTTGCCTGATACTTTGCGTAAAGCGCTTCAATGGCGGCAAGCTGACTGGTTTTTATCCTGTTCAATGTATCAATAGCTTTTTCACCCAGCTGTGCCGACCTTCTGTCTTCAAACTCATGTTCCAGTTTACCAAGCTGATCTTTTTTTGCATCATCAAACTTACCCCTCACGGTATCCGCAACATCGGGGCTGCCCGCCTCTACGGCAGGACGCGCGCCAATTTCCGGCGCAGCCGGATTGTCTGTTTTAGTTTCGCCATGTTTTGCGTCTGGTGGAGCCATTTTAGAGTTTTAGTAAACGGATAAGTGTTTCACCCAATCTTTCTGTTTTCCCTTCCCATTCAAGAATCTGTCCACACAAAAAATGCCGGATGCGCACCGGATCTGCGTCCGTGAGTTGAACAACAATATCGGTAAAAAAGTGCTTTCTGACGCGTAAATTAAGCGTTTTTAAATATGGCGGGTGGTACATGATCCAAAACGCCTGAATATGATCGTATGGGAAAATCATGTTACCAACCTTGATGCCCATATTTGAAACAACAATTTTAATATTTTTAGGAGGATGTTTAATATGGAGATAGTGGTACACGGCAAGCAAAACAACAAGCGCGAGAGCCATGGTGTAATTGCCGGAAAAAATGGCATATATGACCAGCAATAGAACCGCTGCTCCCTCGAGGATGTACCGGCGCCTGCTTTTGGCATGCCTGATATATTCGGGAGCAACCCAGGAAAAAACATCCTCATCATAAAGGTTTGGCTGTAGGGAACGCAGATCTGCGTTCCC
>CAZZPB010000011.1:0-3480 GCA_964655905.1 uncultured Candidatus Peribacteria bacterium | reverse complement strand
AAATTTAAAAAATACAAAAATCTTATATCACATCCATAACGGTATTGCAATAGTATTGCAATTATAGAATGATCAATAACCAAGCACCAAATTCCAAACAAATTCAAAATTCAAAGCACAAAATTTAAAATATTTTGCATTTCGGTCATTTGATATTGTTTGGAATTTGATCATTGGTTATTGGTAATTATTTATATTGATGCTTGATCATTGGTCATTTTTAACATACGCTTTCGCTTAAAGAAAACATCATTTGATACAATTTTATGCTTGAAATATCAGATGAAAAATTCGCCGAACTGGTCTCTGAAGCCTGGAAAAAGATCCCCAAATATTTCCATCAACAAATGGACAATCTTGCCATAAGAATTGAACAAAAAGCCTCCCCTGAACAATTGCATTATTTAAAAACAGTGGAGAACGGCTTGAAGCCCTCCACTACTGTTTTAGGACTTTTTGAAGGAACGCCAAAAACCGCCTGGGGGCAGGACTCTATTGGCACCCAGCCAAGTAAAATCACCATTTTTCAGGAAGCAATTCTCAACAGCGTCACCACGGAAAAAGAGCTGGAACATACAATTTTAGAAGTCCTCATGCACGAAGTAGCGCATTATTTCGGCTACAATGACAACGACATGCGTATTTTGGATGAGAAGCTGCGGAGGAAGTTGAAAGGGTAGGCGCGGCCTTTCATATCTGTTTGGTCGATCTTTTGACATAGCGTTATTTTAGGAGGAGCGATAATAACATAGTTGCGAAGCAAATCCTACCAAAAACTCATGTATGAAGCTATTTTCTATTATTGTATAGTTTGCTTATGAAGAATAGAGATATTTTTTCATTGAAAAACGTAATATTATTACGGATCTCAAATATAAAAGTTTTCTTTTTGTTGATCTTTGCAAGAATTTTTCCGAAGAAGATGCCTTAAGGAATTTATCACGATGGCACGAGGATTTTCTCTGTCAAGCGGTGGAAATAAAACTACCGCAGATACAAATCCGATTTCCTTTCAAATGGCAAAAATTAGGTTCGAGACTGAAACAGTTCGGTTATCACTCTGGTCTTTATGTTATCGACAAAAGACTCAACAGATCATACGCACTACCGAAAAATATTCGAAAAATATATGATGCAACACAAATAAAAAACCAACTCGTTGAACAACAACGCATCCATTTCCAATTTAATCCGGTATTTTTTGATGATCCTAAAAGATTTCGTTACAACAAGTATCTTGGTGACTTGCAAAAGAAAATCAAAATGGAAGAAGGGATGCTTTATGGCCTTTATTATCGAGAGACGATGATTGGTTTTATCGGACTCGAAATTGATAATTCCAGTGTATATATTAACGAGTTATTTGTGGATGGAAAATATCGAGGTAAAGGATTTGGCAAAATTCTTACGCAAGCCGGTTTTCATTATGTTACGCAGACGCCGCATAGAAAGATTTGGACTACCCTTGCTGTGCAAAATAGTCGAGGATTACGGTTTTATAAATCGTGTGGCTTTCATGAGGTTGCCCAGATTGACTTCATGAATTGTAAGAACCCCGCGCCGCCCGCCCCCTTCCGGGCGGCGCGCCGAAGATGACACAGGGTACGCCAGCGCGCGTGCCAGCCACCACGCGCGCTTGGACCCGCCGTGGATTGCAAAAAATCTCTGGGACGCATCGCATTTTGCCCGCCAATTGGAAGGAAGAATCCCGGAAGGTCAGATTTTGGTGCCCAGAGTGGGACTCGAACCCACAACCTCTTTCGAGGCACGGCACCTCAAGCCGTTGCGTAAACCGGTTCCGCCATCTGGGCATATTGATTTTCACAAAACAGAACGCACCATACCATAAAACCGTTCCCTACAACAAAATTCAGGCTTTTTCACGACGCAACGCCGCCTCGTCCTTCGCTTCTTCAAGTTTCACTTTGATTGTGAGGGTATTGCCGCTTCTCCACACTTTAAGCGTGATTTCATCGCCAGGCTTTTTGTTGCGAACAATGGCCTGAAGCGTATTATCAACTGTAATATCTTTTCCATCAACAGACAAAATAACATCTTTCATCTTGAGGCCCGCTTTATCGGCGGGACTGCCGGGAATAACGGCAAATTCACCTTTGGCTTCTTCGCCAACCAGCAGCGCGCCGTGATCAACGTCAATTTTTAACTCCTTGGCGCGGGCCTTATTCAAAATAATATGCCGAACGCCCAATGTAGCCCGCACAATATGACCGTATTTTTGCACACTTTCCACAATCGGTTTTACCTCATTGATCGGTATTGCAAAGCCGATACTGCTGCCTGTCTGATCGATCGCGACATTGACGCCGATCACCTGGCCGGCAAGGTTAATAAGAGGCCCGCCACTGTTGCCGGGATTGATGGCCGCATCGGTTTGAAGCAGTCCCGACAGCGTTTCCGCGCCGCTGCCCATACGGTCAGCAGCCGTTATTTCGCGGCCTTTGCCGCTAATGATTCCGGCCGTAACGGTGTTTTCATATTGCCCGAGCGCGTAACCAATAGCCAGCACTTTTTGACCAACCTCCAGAGACACTGAATTGCCAAATTCCACAACAGGAATATCTTTCAATTTTGCCCTCTGCTCTTTTTTCTTTGAACCTTGACCTTTTTTCACCATTTGCAGCACACCCAAATCATTCAAAGGATCGAGGCTCAACACATCAGCATCATATTCGGTGCCATCATTTGTTAGAATAGTGTATTCCACTTTATCATTGGATATCACATGGCGATTGGTTAAAACCAGGCCATCCGCCGTGATAATAAAGCCCGTCCCTCCGCCAATTTTCTGTTGACGGATTTCAAAATCTTTTCCTTCTTTTTCAGGCGCATTTTTTTTCTTTTGCTGGTTATTTGGCAACTGAAACCGGAACCCCGGAAATCCATCAAAAGTCTGGTCATCAAAAGGAGAATTAAAGAAAAACGGAAAAGGCTGATTTTTATAAACTTTTAAGTCCTGCGTAGCCACAATGGAAACGACCGCAGGCGCAACCTTTTTAATGGCGGCGATTGATTGGGATTCTTCAACGTAAGTTTTTTGTTCAATATTTTTAATGTTTTCCGCAGTTTTTACCTCTTTGTTGGACAAAGGAGTCATTCTTGTAGCAACGGCGCCACCGACCATGCCGCCAATGAAACTGATAACTATTGCAAAAACAATGAATTTCTCAGCTCCATGCGGAAAAAGATTTTTTGATTCCATAGTGATGAAAAATTAAAAATATACAAATTATCCGAAAATCAAATATAATGAAGTCGCACAAAAAATCAAGCAGTTCGAGGGTTCGAAAAACGCGCAACACAAAATTTAGGCCTTCCCCGCTTTCGCGAGGATGACAAACGACCTTCCACGCTTTCGCGAGGATGACAAACGACCTTCCACGCTTTCGCGAGGATGACAAACGACCTTCCACGCTTTCGCGAGGATGACAAACGACCTTCCACGCTTTCGCGAGGATGACA
>CAZZPB010000010.1:0-7158 GCA_964655905.1 uncultured Candidatus Peribacteria bacterium | reverse complement strand
AAGGTTCAAATGTCAATTCAAGATTGGGACTGAAAATTCCTGTTTGATATTAAAAATTAAAACATTTGACCTTTGTTTGAAATTTGATATTCGGATTTTGAAATTTATGCCACATATTATTTATTCAAAGCCATTTGCGTATGATCCGATATCATCACAGGGCTCAAATAATAATTTACTAAACTCACAGGACCCAAAATTATGCTTAAAAAAGCCCAGCAAACAAAATTTCATATAGCCTTTCTATTTGTAATAGGTTTAGTGCTTTTAGGCAATGTCTTTGCGGTGAAAGAATTGGATTTTTTTGATGTCCCTCTTTTTTTCGCCATGGCTCTGCTGGTCGAGTTTCTGCTTGTCATCCTGTTCATTTATGAATTTATTCAAATTTTACAAACTCCTCTAAAAATTATTTTGTCACTGTGCATCGCCGCCTGGAATGGTGTTCAGCAAAATCATTATTTTTTAAAGGCTAAAAAGAAGTATCCAGCATTATACAGATGGATCAGTGAGAGATTTTCAATCAAAAAACCCACCGGTCTTATAATGACCATCGGTATAATAATAGCAGTTTTCTTTTTGAGCCTTTTACTCAGTATTTCTGAAGATATCTGGTTTAAAGAACTGTTTGTGAGCTTTGATCAGAGGATATTGAATCTTGTTCCAAAAATTCGAACAGGGGAGCAGACGAGTTTTTTTAGTTTTGTGACTTTCATGGCGAATTGGCAATCAGTTCTTTTTGCTTCATTCATCACCCTTGTAATTTTATTGTATAAAAAACAAAACTTTGCGGTTATTCTTTATACATCAGGTTTAATTGCCGCTGAAGGCAGCGTATATATTTTAAAACATCTGGTTGGACGCACGCGCCCGGACCAGGCATTGAGTCTTATTTCCGAAGATAGTTTTAGTTTTCCAAGCGGCCACACCGTTGCCGGAACCGTTATCTTTGGGTTTTTGGCTTATTTAATAATAAAATCGACCAGGCGCTCACTGGCAAAATTATTCATATTTTTCGGAAGCATTTTTGCCGTTGTGTTCATTGCGTTGAGCAGGATTTATTTGGGAGTCCATTATCCAAGCGATGTGCTGGCAAGTATCACTCTTGGCTGTTTTTTGTTGAGCATCCTTATAATCATTTCTGAAATCAACGAAAAATTTAATCTCTTCAAGCAGGGCAAAATGAAATCATTGAAAGAGCTGTGGATTGTACCCGTGCTGCTTATGCTATTTTCTCTTTTTTTGAATGCGCATTTCATCAAAATTCGGGAAATAAAAATAGATAGCCATCCGAAAATACTTTCCACAATTGACGACAGTACTATTAAACAATTGCCTAATTATAGCGAAACACTCATTGGAGGCCGTATGGAGCCCGTGAGTTTCATTTATATCGGGAATCAGCAGCAAATTGAAAATCTCTTTGAAAAACATGGATGGTACAAAGCTGATCCTTCTACCATTTCAAATACCTTAAAAGCCATAATGATTGGACTGCGAAATGAACAATATTTTACAGGGCCCGTGACGCCATTGTATCTCAACGCAATGCCTAATGATCTTGCCTTTGAGCAGCCAATAGATGACGGTACGTTCAGGCAAAGACACCATACCCGTTTATGGAAAATTGATTACATCCTTCCGGACGGTCGGGAAATCTGGATGGCGACGGCCAGCTTCGATAAAGGAGTGAAACTTAGCGCTCATTATCTTCCGACCCATGCCATTGATGCAAACATTGATGCTGAAAGAAGCTTTATTATAAAATCGCTTGGCGCGGTCAACGTCAAATATATTCAGGTTGTTGAACCGCAATTAGGAAAAAATGCCGCTGGCGACGGGTTTTTTACGGACGGACGGGCGGCGATTATTGGTATTGACGATTATACGCTTATCCCTTTGAATAAATAATGTGGCATAAATCCGAAATCCGAATATCAAATGTCAAACAAAGGTCAAATGTTTCAATTTCGAATGTCAAAACAGAAACTTTTCCATAAAAGCCAATTTGCTTTAAAATTTGAGCCTTTGTTGGTTATACAGGCTTTAAACCCTTGGCGGGGCGAAGGCGTGGTGGGCCAGGACAGGATCGAACTGTCGACCTTCTCCTTAAGAGGGAGCCGCTCTACCAACTGAGCTACTGACCCTTAGGGACAGGCTTCAAACTCGTCCCTACTGTGATTTTGGCATTGGAAAGGCGTTTTATAACTGTCTCTAAATCGTCGGCACTTCGTTTGCCGGTTTTACAATAATTGTTCCTTTCATGCTTGGATGCGGAGTACAGTGATACTCATATGTTCCCGCCTCTTTAAAAGTATATTCCCAGGTTTGGCCATTGTTCAGAAGGCCGCTCTCGAATTTGCCGCTGTCGCTGGTGACGGTATGTGCCACGGAGTCTTTGTTCATCCATTTTACCGTTGTGCCGACGCCAATGGTCATTGAATTCAAATTAAAAGCAAAACCTTCTATTTTTATGCCCAAAAAGATGGGTTCCGGTTTGGCTGAAGATCCTCCGCCGGAAGAACCAGGGTTTACAGGGCTTGTCGGCTCCTTGATTCCTTTTTGTACGTCCGGATCAATGACAGTCGTAGTAGTAGTTTCATCTTTTTTAGAAGGTTCCATTTTATCCATGGCGGATGTTTTACTTTTGCCATTTTCTTTGAGTTGTATTAGACGGTACATTATTTCGGCAAGTCTTGCCCTGGTCATGTCGCGATCAGGATAAATTTTCCCGTCACTATCGGCATCAATCAGTTTGTTATCCTTGGCGTATTGAAGATATTTGGCATGCCACTCTTTTTTTGGAGCGTCCTTGTATGGATCCTCGCTGACAGTGATTTTTGAAAGATCAATATTGTTCGCGACTAAAAGCATTTTCAAATTTTCCACCAGATTGACGGCTTTTGTCGGCTTAAATGTTTTATCGTTGTAGCCCTGGACAATTTTCATTTCAATACCCTTTAGCAGATATTTCGCGTACCATTCATTTTTCACAGTATCTTTAAAGCCGCCTGTGCCTGTTTGATCCGAAACCGTTATCTTGGAACCGAGCAATATTATTTTCAAAGCCTCAACGCGGTTCACCGTTTTGTTCGGTTTAAAAGTTCCATCTGAATAGCCCCCGATTATTTCCCGGTTTTTCAGTTCAACAATCGCCTGCAAGTTTGGATGATCCTCTGTTACATCCTTAAAAGGTGATGCTGATGCCGCAGATGCAAGATTTACCAAAACCAGCAGTAAACCTAAACTGGCCGCGATGGCTGAAAAATATTTTATTTTCATCATGATTTGGAGTTAGAAATTAAAAATGACTACGAGTGTCATGATACAGTACTGTTCCTTCTATTTCCATACATAAATTGCAATCCTAATTTGTCACAACAACGGCTCATACGCTTTTCCCTTTGAAAATTTAATGTGGTACGTTATAGAATGATCAATAACCAATGATCAATAACCAATGATCAATAACCAATGATCAATTTTCAAACAAATTCAAAATTCGAAGCACAAAATTTGAAATATTGTTTTGGATTTTATATTGCGGTCATTTGATATTGTTTGGAATTTGGCATGAAGGCAGGTCAAGACCTGCCCCTACGATCATTGGTCATTTTTAACACATGCTCTTTATTCAAAGAAAAAAACGTATGATCCTTAAAAGTCATGTTATCGGAATCTTTATCGTTAACATCAGAAAAAGTCCGCGCACCAATTTTCATTGCTGCAACCTGAAAAATAAAAATTCGGTTAAAAATTAAAGTTTATTATTTCGAAGGCTTCTGCCGCACCTGTAATATATCTGAAATCAAGCTGACATATTGTGTGAACTTTTTCCGAGAGGAAATTGGAAGAACTAGGAAGCCCCACATACTGTTCAATCTCCCTGATTTTTGAATTAAGAATTTTCTCCGCTCGCATTCGCGATATGTTTAATGACTGCCATTTTGATGAAAAGCGCCGGGAATCAATTTTGTTTTGCGCGCGCCAATACAAACTACAGGCGAAAACTTTTCCCCAATCCTCATTAGCTATATCCAATATTTTTATGGTATCCGGTATCGCGTCATCAGAAAGGCTGCTTAGATAATCGGTATCAAGTTTTCCAGTAGCTGTGAATCGTTCAATATTTCGGCGCGCGATAAACATATCGGGATTGAGAAAATTCATGGCAGTCAAAAATAAGACAACCGAGATAAAAACACGGAAAACGAAAGTATTTTCTGTTTTGTCCCTATGGATTTTACAGAGTAACAAGCAAAAGATAATCGCCAACAAAATAATAAAAGCGTGGCTATACAGTCTTATTGTTGTAAAGCCGTAGGCTTGTTCGTATAGCAGCAAACGGGTAAAGGCTGAAGCCATTATTAAAATTACTTGAACAACCAGCGTGGCGCTTAATATCTTAAACCAAAGCGTGTGCCCAATCTCTTGCTTGGCAATGTATTTTTCGGTAGTTAGAAGCAACAACAGAGAAATAATTGCTACTGCTATTAGCTCGAAAAAACCACGACGGGCATATTCGGCATATGTAAATCCTTGAGCGGAAATGCTGCCCTCGCCACCAAAAAGATAAGCCAGCTGAACAAGAATAAAGATGAAAAATAAAATATTGACTGAACCAAGCAGGATGGAACTCTCTATGCGCCCAAAGCCATAAGTTTTATTGTTTTGCCGTGCGGCAATTTGATTTTCCGTTTTTCGGAAAATATAGGAATATGCCCCGATATAACCGAGCGTCGCAATTAAAACCATAATAGACCTAAAAACTGTTTCGGGCTCAATACGAATGGTAATTAAATATGAAACATATTTTTGAAAAATCAAATCCGCAGAAGAGAAAAGCAATAGCAGGATGAATAAGACAGGAACAGCTATTGCTATCCCTTTTATGACTTGCGATAAAACTTTTTGGTCCTTATTAACTTCACGCAAAGAAAATAAATCAGACAATATTTGAAATAATGGACGAATAAACTTAAAGGGAAGGAAAAAGATTTTTACATAATTTCCTACCAAAAAGTTTTTCACTTTCTCGCCAAATGATATTTCAGCAACTACAAGCAGGAGCAATAAAGAAGCAACTATATTAAGAAAAGTGAGTAGGCCGCTTGAACGAACAAAAACCATTGCACTGAAAAAAATGATTGGAATCAAAAGCCAAATAGCCTCCTTGCTTATCTGTTTTTTAAAGATCTTTGCGATAGCAAAAAGCCCCGCTATAACGAGAATGACATACAACGAAAAAGCAATGCCGGGAATTTTGCCGTAGAAAAAATAATCAAAAAGCAAACCCAAAATCAAAGATACCCCGGCTATTAATCTGGCTTTGACCCTGGTATTGGACTGTGAATTTTGCATATCCATAAAGGCTTGGTTAATTTCACATTCCATTTATAACAAGTTAACTTTATGCCGCGAGTGGGGGTCGAACCCACACGGCCTTGCGGCCACGGGATTTTAAGTCCCGCGTGTATGCCAGTTTCACCATCGCGGCCTGATAATTGTTTATTGTTGTTATTTAAGCGCAAATGTCTTCACGATCTCCTCCACTACATTGACAGTATTGCTGTTCTCATTTGGTGAAACCGCACCTGTCACAATGTAGGCAAAATTAGCTTTTACGCCGAATGTTTGAATAAATTTTACCATTTCACTTTCAGGACTTTTTTTACCTTCAAAATATACCATATAGGTATCAAATTTCTTCTCGCCGATCTGGGTTTTTACCAGATCCCTTTTTGTTTCCTTATAATTATAAAGCCCGTTTTTTTGGCGATTGATGACTTCTTTGGCATATTCAAGGGTTTCTTTTGGAATCTGAAGATTGTTTTTCAAAATGTTGACATTGGCGGTGAAATTTTCATTTTTAACATTATTTCGAAGAACCATAAGCGTATTTTGCGGCACTTCGTTTGTAAAATCTTTTGGCTCGATCGAGTCCCATTCGCGGGGAATTTTCAAAGTAAATTCACTGTGTTCAATGATGCGCGAGCGCTCATCCGTGGCCGGTTTTTTCGTTTTTTCCTGGTTAAAATTAAAGCATCCACTTAAAAATAATAACGGAATCACCAGTAGTATTAGCAATATTTTTCTGTTTCCCGTTTGTTTGATTGAGGACATATGAAATGGATAATGTGAATAAATGTGCAACACTCCCAGTCTACTGAAAAATAGGCTTGTGTTCAAATCATTTTTCCCTTTATGATGGCCACGTTATTTTTTCCGCCTTTATGCAGCCACTCCAAATTGGAATACTTGATTTTACATATATCAGCATGCTGAAATCTTCACGCACGGCGTCCGTTTCAACCTCGCGCGAATCTTATCTGCTGCGTGAAGCCATTAAAGCCAAAGGGCATATTGCCAAAATGTATAAAGTGGAAAAATGCCAAATGTATTTTAATAATCGCCGGCCTGAAATTCTCTACAATAACAAAAAAATTAAAGGCTGCGACGTTTTAATTCCCAGAGTGAGCGTTTCCGGCGGCATTGACCTGGAAATTTCCATCGTGAAACAATTCCAGATGATGGGAATTCCGGTAATCAATAAATATTTGCCTACGGCGAGGGCAAAAAATAAATTGCGAACTCTGCAGGTGCTTACTAATCGGAACATTCCGGTTCCGCGAACTTTGATTGTGCGCAAATTGCAATATCTTGATGATGGTATTAAAAAAGTTGGCGGATATCCAGTTATTATTAAATCTGCTTTTGGTTCTTATGGGATTGGCGTGGCCATCGTGGAAAGTCGCCGTTCGCTGTATTCAGCGCTTGATATTATCTGGAACAATACGGGTTCAAGTATCATTTTAATTCAGGAATATGTTGAGGAGGCGCAGGGGAGCGATTTTAGGGCGTATGTTATTGGAGATAAAGTGGTGGCTTCGATGCAGCGTACCGCTGTACATGGGGATTTTCGTTCCAATCTTCATCATGGCGGACTTGCAGAAAAGATTATATTGAGCGCCGAAGAACAAAAACTTGCCGTGCGTTCTTCCCAGGCGCTGGGTCTGGAAATTGCCGGCGTTGATCTTTTACGCACAAAAAAAGGCCCGGTTGTGATGGAAGTCAACGCAAACCCGGGGTTTGAAGGTCTGATGAAGACAACGGGAGTGGATATTCCGGCAGAGATGGTGCGTTATGCCGTGCTTGTGGCGC
>CAZZPB010000009.1:0-4073 GCA_964655905.1 uncultured Candidatus Peribacteria bacterium | reverse complement strand
TCGCTGCGCGCTCGCGCCGTGCGCTCGCCTGAAACTCCCCGTGCATACGCACGGTGAGCTTCATTTCGACATCCAAAAGACGAAAAAAACCTCTTGACAACATAATAAAATATTCCGCACTGACACAACATGCCCTTAAACTCGTGAAAATATTTAAGAAAAAATTTAAGCGCCGTTTATTAATTGAGAGATAAGATGGAGATTATTTTCTTCTTTTCATAATTTGTAATATGAAAAAATCTGTTTTGATTTTTGTTATTTCTTTCTTGATTGGAAAGGCCTCGCTGCCGGTTTGTGTCTTGGCCCGGGCAGAAGACAATATATCCCGGGTTTTGTTGCCCGATAATTTTTCAGAATTATTATTGGAAGAAAAAAATGCAAATCAAAACGCCAAAAATATAAAAAAAATGGTAAAAAATCAGGAGAAAAATAATAAAAAAAACGGCAGAAAAAATTCAAAAAAAGAAAAATATCACAATGGCAATCTGTCGAAAGATATTCTGATCAATGAAATTTTTCCGCATGCAAAGAAAAATGACCGCCGATCTGAATGGATAGAACTGTACAACAACGGAAAAGAGAATGTTAATCTTGGCAATTGGCGCCTGGACGATAGCGAAGGGGGCAGCAAACCATATGTTTTTCCGGATACGATAACCATTAAACCTGGAAGCTTTTTAGTCATTGCGGCTCCGCAATCAAAAATTGCCCTCAATAACGAACATGATCAGGTGCGCCTTTTTGACTATATGGGAAAAGAAATTGACCATGTTGAATATGAGCAGGCGGCTGCGGGAAAGTCCTACGTCCGCACTATTGTAACAAAGGAAGATGGTCAAAAATCCGTTCAGTGGTTTTTCGATGATGAGAACACGCCAGGCAAACCAAATCCGGATTTGCAGGAAGTAAGGGGCAGTATCGTGAATGAGCCCGTATGGGGCGATCAATATATGTTTATCTTTTTGACTTCAAAAAATGAACAAAAAAATATTATTTTTCATGAGAATCTCATACAGGGCCCATTGGCAAAAACAACCTTTATCAAGGGAGTCAAAGCAAAATTGCTTGTTAAAAAAACACAAAAACCCGATACCTTTGAATTAAAACAATATGAAATTTTCGCTGATCAGAAGCCTTCCGAGAAAAACAAAAATATTTTGGGCAAAATAATAATTTCTGGAATATTCATTATTGGAGCAATTGTATGGGGTGTTAGGAAATTTCTATGGTGAACCGGAGATATATGACTTATAATGACTCACGTTATTTTCTCTTTTTTTTATTATGAACAATAAAATAAACTCGCAAGCAAACCACTGGATGCTTGCCACATTTACATTGATTGGCCTGATTGTTGGCTATGGCATAGGAAAAATGAATTTTGTCATTGAAAACAAAACGCGGGCTCCGGCAGTAACACAAGAAACTGTAGCTGCCACGCCGAACAAACCTGCTGAAGCCCAGACTGCCACTACCACATCCATAAACATCAAAGTGGATACTGATTATGCAAATCTGGAAAAAACTCTTACAAAAGATAAACACTGGTCGCTTGGTTCTAAAAAAGCCAAGGTGAAAATTGAAGAATTTAGTGATTTCCAGTGTCCGTTCTGTCACCGGTTTTTTGCCCAGACAATGCCGGACATTATCAAAGATTACGTTGCAAGTGGAAAAGCGCTGTACACCTTCTATAACTTCCCTCTCGACTTTCATTTGCAAGCCGCTAAGGCCGCCGAGGCCGCGCTTTGCGCGGGCGACCAGAACAAATACTGGGAAATGCATGATTTGCTCTTTAAAAACCAGGAAGTTTGGGCAGGCCAGGAAGCAACGCATCTTCAAACTTTTGACACACTTGCCCAGGGGCTTAAACTCAACATGGACGACTTCAGAAATTGCTCGCAAAAAGGCAAATATACCAAACTTGTTCAGGATGACCTGACGCTTGGGAAGAAAAAAAATGTTTCCGGCACGCCAACCCTGCTAATCAACGGGAAAGAAGTTGTTGGCGCCCAACCATATGAAGAATTTAAAAAAGTGATTGAGGCAGCGTTAAAATAAGAGCAAGCACTATCGAATAGCACGCAATGGATTAAATGACTTTCCCCGCTTTCGCGAGGATGACAAATGACTTTCCCCGCTTTCGCGAGGATGGGGTGACAATCGGTACATATTGTCTGTACACCATACCCGTGCATGTCATCCCCGCGAAAGCGGGGAGTAAATTTTTTCTGAATTCTTTATACTATGTATTCCACACTGTAAAAGTGATTTTTGCATCGAAGCTCTATTTGCCCGCAACCGAATGATAAACCCACTGCGCAAATTCCGCGCGGGTCAGTTTTTCCGTTGATTGTTTTTCTGACAGTTCAGGCAACGATGCGACATTCAAAACAGTTAAAAAAAGTTTTTGGGCTTCCGCTTTAGTAACATCGGAAAATGGCTTAAATGTGGCGTCAGGGTAACCGGAAATCCATTTTTTATTTTTTGCGTAACAAACATTCGTGGCATACCATTCCTGGCCAACATCCTTAAAACAATGGGAAAAATTGACAGAATTTGGCTTAATTCCCTTAGCCACAATCAATATTTCCACTATTTCCGCACGACTCAGGGGTTTTTCCGGTTGAAAAGATCCATCACTATAACCTTTAATAAAACCTCTTTTTTTTAATCCTGCGATTGCAGGAAATTGGGGATGATCAGACGGCACGTCAGTAAAAACCTTTTCCTCTGTAGGGACGGACACTGATCCATCCCGCGCCCCGTCATTGCGATAATTGTCGCCGCGATTGAAGAAACCGCTTAAAACAGCTATGCGATGAATGCCCAAGCGCACAACCGGGAACAAAAAACTCGTTCCCAGAATTCCAATGAAAACAATTATAAAGACAGTTCCAAAAAGGATAAAAGAATGCCCTTTTTGATTTGGAAAAGTAATTTTCTTTTTAAAAGAATTCTTTGCCATGGCTAGGTGGGATCATCAAGGACATGCTTATATTCCAGCTCATAAATATACAATAAGGTAAAGAAAATTGCCAAAATAAGGGGTCCGAAAATAATACCGACCAGACCAAAAAGTCCAATGCCTCCAAAAACTGATAAGAAAGCAAGCAATGGATTAATCCTCGCCTGGCTGCCTATAAAAAGCGAACAAAGAACATTGTCGACATTGCTGGTTAAAACAAGGTTCCAGAAAAAAAGAAAAATTGCCGCAGACGTCTGCCCGCTGAGGAATAACAGAATGGAGGCCGGCAGCCAGATAAGGCTTGTTCCAATAAAAGGAATCACAGATACAGTGCCAATCATCGTTCCCCAAAAAATAGCGCCTGGAATACCTGCCAGCGCGAAACCAATACCGCCTATTATGCCCTGGGCCATAGCCTTCAAAAAAATACTTACCAGGGCTATTTTGCTGATTTCTTTAAATTTTTTGAAGAGCAGCAGTTCATGATGCTGCGGAAGCGGACTGAGTTTCATCAATTTTTGTCCGATCGATTCGGCATCTTTAAAAAGGTAATACATGCCAAAAAATAAAATAACAACACCAAGTACCAGGTTTCCAAAACCTTTTAAAATAGGGCCGATTTCACTTAACAAAAATGAACGGATATTGGAAGCTATTTCAATTATATTTTGTTTGAAATCAAATTCTTCAAGATTAATAAATTCCCGCAACATACCCTGATTAGAATCAAAAAGATCGTAAAAAATATTGCCTTTCTGCAAATATGAATTCATATCAAAAGCCCCACTCTGGATTTTCTGCTCAATAAAACCATACACTTGGACAGTCTGCCGACTTAGCATTCTGATAAAAAAAGTTAAAGGAATAAGAATAAGCACAAAAATAAAAAGACATGTTGCAAATGAAGCAAGCCTCGGGCGGTTCCCTAAAAATTTCAGAATTTTTTCATACAGAGGATAGAATACTGTAGATAAAATCACCGCAAAGATGAGCGCCGGTAAATATGGCCTGAAAAGCCAATATACAAAGAAAAGCGCCGCGCCAAAACAGAAGATGAAAAAATAGCTGGAAAAATTTTTAATTGATATGGTGCCGTTTTTTTTTGTGG
>CAZZPB010000008.1:0-15400 GCA_964655905.1 uncultured Candidatus Peribacteria bacterium | reverse complement strand
CTGGCATTTCAATAAGCCATTTATCGGATCATACGCAAATGAGTTTGAATAAATAATATGTGGCATAAATTTCAAAATTCGCATAACAACTTTCAAACAAAGGTCAAATGTTTTAATTTTTAATATCAAACAGGAATTTTCGGTCCCAATCTTGAATTGACATTTGAACCTTTGAACTTTGATATTGAATTGACATTTGAAATTCGGATTTCGGATTTGATCATAGTTTTTCCTGAAATTTTATTCAAAGAAAAAAACGTATGATCCGAAGTATCTGCTCTACTGCCCATAGCTTTTTAAGAATTTGGAAGGATTGATAATTTCAGTTGATCCAATTAATTTAAGAGATAAAAGATCATCATCACCACTGACAAGATAATTTGCTCCTCCCATAATCGCACAATTCAAAAATTTATTATCTTCGGGATCTCTACAAATTTGTACCAAATTTTTATCTTCAAGAATCAAGGAATTTTCGAGCACAAAAGCGCCCCATTTTCTGGCAATATCTCCACTATGATCAATTTTGTAAAGTATACGTAGGTATTCGTTTAAAATCTTCTTTGTGACGAGAATGTTAATTTTATTTCCAGCCCAAAGCATAAGCACTCGATGTGGAGGTCCGCTCCAAAAAACGCCTGAAATAAAAACATTTGTATCAAGAACGATTTTCATTACGCGCCTGTTTTATAAGTTTTTGTACATTTGCTTTTTTGAAGCCTGTCTTGGTGATGAGTTGTTTGCTTTCTTTCACAAGCTTTTTAAATGTTTCAAAGCGTGGTGTTTGAATAGGTTTTAAGAGCAGATTATCTCCATCGGTAAATATGATCATTTTCATTCCCATTGAGATACCCATTGTTTCACGAATATCACTTGGAATAACGACCTGGCCTTTTGAAGAAACGCTGGTGATTTGTATTTGTGTCATCAACTTGCAGAGTAAGATAATCTTACTTTAAGTATAACTGAGATCACGTTGTGAAATCAAGTATCATTTCCTCATCTGTCCGCCAGCCTTTTCTACCGCATTAAAAATATGCTTTTGCACCGCCTTCATTTCTTCATCTGTCAGAGTGCGGTCCGAAGCCTGCAAATGGATCTGGAAAGCCAGCGATTTTTTGTCATTTGGGATGTTGGGGCCTTCATAAATATCAAAAAGTTTCACCTCCTGGATCAGATTTTTATCACAGTTTTCCAGGCTTTTTTTCAGATCGCCAACTGGCCGGGTTTTTTCAATAAGAAAAGAAATATCAAAAATAATCCCGGGAAATTTTGGAAGCGGTTTATAGCGTTTTTCCTTTTGTTTTAGCGCAGCGAGTTTAGTAAAATTTATTTCAAAAACGGCAATTTTATAATCGTGAAGACCGTAATTTCTGGCAACAAGAGGATGCAGTTCAAAAACCCGCGCGATCTCAACATCATTTTGCTTGTTGTAATAAGCAGCATAGCGGCCGGGATGGGCGTAAGGACATAAAGATTCACCTTTGCGCATTTCCAGACCGGCAATCGAAAATATATTAAAAAAACTTTCAAGGGCGCCTTTGGCCTGATAAAACGGTCCTGTCCCTACAGAACCGTTTTGAACAATTGCGGCGCAGATTTTTTTCTCCTCAATCGGAAAATATTCCTGCAAATCTTCGTACGTCCGTCCAATTTCAAATAATTTAAAATGATCAAAATTTTTCAGATTAAGAGCAATATTTTTCAGGATATTTGGAACCAGACTTACGCGTAAATGCGTCTGGTCTTCCGAGAGATAATTTTGGACTTTGATGTGAAGCTCTTCAGGTAAAAGACATTTTTTAATATCCCCGAGACTGTAAAAAGAATAGTTATAAACTTCATTAAATCCAAGCCCCAAAGCCAATATTTGCCTAGCGGAATGTTTGAGAACGCGCTCCCTGTTTTCAATGGGAAGCTTAATCGGCATATCCGGCAGACGCGCCTCAATATTTTCATAACCATACATGCGCGCGATTTCTTCGACAATATCGTCCTCGATGGAAATATCCTTTGTGGCGCGGAAAGTGGGAATCTCTATTTTAAGACGATTTTCCGGAAGAATTGTTGTTTTAAATTCTAGGCTTTCAAGAATGCTGACGACTTTTGATGTTGGTATTTCATCTCCGATTTTTGAAAAGACTTTTTTGAGATTGATGTGAACAACCGTTTTTTTATCATCGAAATTTTTGATGTCAATTTTTGGACTTGCCACGCGGGCAGAAGGGCAGATTTCCAAAATAATTTCGCAGAGCCGATCCATGGCCTGCTCTGCCAGATGCGGATCCAGGCTCTTTTCGAAACGCTGCACCGCTTCAGTGCGCAGACCCAGTTTAAGCGCTGTTTTACGCACCGAGGACGGGTGAAAATTGGCGGATTCAAGAATAATTTTTGTTGTAGTTTCGCTTATTTCACTGTTAGCCGCCCCCATGACTCCGGCGATGGCAACGGGTTTTTTGTGATCCGCTATAACAAGCATTTCTTCCGTCATTTTCCTTTCAACACCGTCCAAAGTCTTAATTACTTCGCCGTTTTTTGCGGTGCGCACAATAATTCCTTTTTCAATTTTATCCGCATCGAAAGCATGCAGCGGCTGGCCTGTTTCCGCCATGACATAATTGGCAGCGTCAACGATATTGTTAATGCTGCGATAACCGATCGCTTTTAGTCTGTCCGCAAGCCACGGCGGGCTTTGTTCAATTTTAATATTTTCGAGAACGACGCCGATGTAGCGCGGACATAATTTTTTATCTTTTACTTCAATAGGCCAGGCCGGCGGCGGGGCAACCACCCCCAAAGGCCCCCGCTTTCCCCGCTTTCGCGATGACGGGGGCAGGAGTTTTTCTCCGGTAATGGCGGCAATTTCACGGGCAACGCCGTAGTGGCCCCATAAATCAGGCCGGTGCGTAAGAGATTTGTTGTCAATTTCAAAGATGATGTCATTCAAACCAAGGGCTTCCGCAAGGGGCGTGCCGGGTTTTGTATTCGGAAAATAAAGAATCGAAATGCCGGTTTCTTTAAAACCCAGTTCCTGTTCAAGGCAAAGCATTCCTTCCGAACGGACTCCCCTTAAATCTTTCGCTACAATTTCAATACCTGTGGGAAGTTTTGTCGGCGCTACTGCCACCGGAATCATGTCACCAATATTCATCTTCACCATTTGTCCGAAAATCAACTGCAATGGTTTTTCACGGCCAATATCAACTTTCGCGACATGCAATTTGTCCGCGTTTGGATGTTTTGAAAATTCGAGCATCTTCCCGACAACAACGCCTTCCAGGCCTGCTCCCTGATCTTTGCAGGATTCAACTTCGCAGGTTCTAAGGGTAAGAAGTTCCGCAAGCTCCTTTGCGGAATATTTGGCAGGTATATTTACGAATTCCTTAATCCAGTTTAGTGAAATTTTCATGTGAAGTGTGATTAAAACTGCTTTGTGAAGCGCAAATCGCCGGATTGTAAAAGACGAATATCATTGATGCCGTAACGCATCATCACAAGGCGCGTTAACCCGAAGCCAAAAGCCCAGCCCTGATATTTGCTTGCATCTATGCCGCCGGCTTTTAACACGTTTGGATGAACCATACCGGCGCCCATGAATTCCATCCAGCCGGTTTGTTTGCAAACGCTGCAGCCTTTTTCATCGCAAATTAAACAGGAAAAATCCAGCTCAAGGCCTGGTTCAACAAAAGGGAAATAACCAGGTCTAAAGCGCACTTTCACAGTTTTGTTGAACAATTTTGTCAGGAATTCACGCATGACACCTTTTAAATGAGCCAGAGAAATATTTTTATCAATCATGAGACCTTCAACCTGATAAAAGGTCGTGTCATGGGCGGCGTCAGTGGCCTCATAACGAAAAACCCTTCCAGGAACAATGATGCGCAGAGGCGCCCCATATTTTTCCATTGTCCTTACCTGCACCGGCGAGGTGTGAGTCCGCAAAACGAGCCGGCCGTGTTTTGGGGCTTCTTTATCGTGCAAAAAGAATGTGTCCTGCATGTCCCGCGCGGGGTGGTCGGCGGGGATGTTGAGCCCTTCAAAATTGTAATATTCACTTTCAACTTCAGGGCCATCCATAACGCTAAACCCCATATCGCTAAAAATATTTTCCACTTCATGTTGAATTTTTGAGAGTGGATGGATATGGCCAATGTCATACTCAGCGCCGGGCGCGGTGATATCGAAAAATTCTTTCCGCAATTTTGTTTCAATATCGGCCTTTTCCAATTCAGTCTGCTTTTGTTTTAAGGATTCTTCAATTGCCAATTTTACTGTATTGGAAAATTTTCCGATGGTGCGTTTTTCCTCATCGGAAAGATCTTTTATGCCGCGCAAAATAACCGTTAATTCGCCGCTGCGTCCCAGATATTTTACTTCAACATCCTTCAATCGCTGCTGCAAGGAACGAATGTCTTCCTTCCCTACGGCAATTTTTTCTATTTCCTGAACGGCCTGCTCCCGCAGTTTTTGTAGAATTTTTTGCATAAATGAGATGACGGCAAAAAGCCTAAAATCATTAGATAATGTAAAGATTTTGCCATTTTTTAGCAAGGTTGGAGGGCACGATAGTGAAATTTCAGGAAAAATTTAGAAATTTTTCATAAGGCATTGATAAAATGATCAGACGTTTAATTACAAATATATTTAATGACAAATCATCCAGAACGTAAAAGAAATCGTCTGAAAAATTATAATTATTCAAGAAACGGATGGTATTTCATCACTATATGCGTACAAAATAGGATGAAATATTTTGGCCAAATTGTGGGGAACGGTCGCGACCGTTCCATGATTTTGAATAAATTTGGGGAAATTGTTAAACAGCAATGGTTGGAAATTCCGAATCATTATGGGAATTGTCGTTTGGATCAATTTGTTGTCATGCCGAACCATTTTCATGGAATCGTGGTTATTCATAACGATTCCGCATGGAACAACCCCGTAGGGAACGCAGATCTGCGTTCCCTACAAAATGACCGCACAAAAATGTATTTATCGAAAATTGTTCATGGTTTTAAATCGACGGTTACACGAAAAATCAACGAACAAAACCACAACGCATTATTTCATTGGCAAAAATCATTTTACGATTCAATAATCCGTGATAAAAAATCATTATTCAATATCCGCCAATATATCATCAACAACCCATTAAAATGGCCGTTGGATGACAATAATTTAATGGCTGGATAGAATTTCATTTAACAAAAAACCCCTCTTTTTACGGAGGGGCTTTGATTCCAAGATAAACGGTTCGATTTATCGAACAGCGTCCTTCAAAGATTTACCTGCTTTAAAAGCTGGAAGCTTCATTTTTCTGGGGGCAACCTACGGTTTCCCCCAGGTACCCCCGCTTTCGCGGGGGCCCCTTTCCCCTTCGTAAGCTTTTGGCCGGGAACCCACGAGACCCAGCCAAAAGCTTTTTATTATGGCAAACATTGATGTAAAAAAAGCTCCGCTTTTAAGGCGGAGCTTTAATTTTAAGATAAACGGTTCGATTTATCGAACAGCGTCCTTCAAAGATTTACCTGCTTTAAAAGCTGGAAGCTTCATTGCTGGGATCTTGATTTTTTGGCTTGGGTTACGTGGATTTACACCTGTGCGGGCTGCGCGCTTTGAAACGCGGAATGTTCCAAAACCTGTAACGGTTACGGAATCACCTTTGCGGAGAGACTTGGTAATGCTTGAAAGCATCGCCTCAAGAATCTGAGCAGCAGTCTTTTTTGTCACGCCTGAGGACAAAGCCGCAGCGTTGACTAGATCTTGCTTGGTCATGGTTAATGAAATTAAAGAAATAAAAATAGACCAGCGACATTATAGGAGCCCTCAAAGGAAATGCAAGGTTTTCTTCAGCAACAAGGGGCTTTTTGCATATTGCGCCGCCGGATATTTAATTGAAAAACAATTATTTTGGCTTATATAAGCCATTTATATTCGGCCGCGCCGGCGTAATTCTGGATTAAAAATGACATTTCCGCTTGTATATAACAAAATCAAAGCATTTGGCTTGTCAATGCGATTTTTTGAAGGTTTTGTGGATTTTAGCTGAAATCCAACAGGTGGTTCAAATGTTGTATTTTGGGCTAATTTTTGCTATTATTATTCTATAAACATACAAATTTGTATCTTTATAGAACTAAATGCAATTTGTAGAATTTCAAAATCGGTTGTCGGTTTACCATGTTTTTTCTTTAAGGGATATTTTGAAGATAATTCCAAATTTTAACCGAATACAGCTGGACAGGTGGGAAAAGAATGCCTACTTGAAAAAGATAAAGCGGGGTTTTTATTGTTTAACCAATCAGGAATTAAATCGGAATTTTCTTTTTTATATTGCAAATAAGATTTATGCGCCTTCATATGTCTCTTTAGAGACGGCTTTGAAGTATTATGGATTGATTCCGGAAGAGATTTTTCAAATAACTTCAGTAAGCGCCAAAAAAGCGACGAGTTTTGAAACTTCTGTTGGAAATTTTAGATATAGACATGTTAAGTCAAGTCTTTTCTGGGGTTATCGCCTAATGGATTTTGGTATACAGAAGCTGCTTTTAGCTGATCCGGAAAAGGCGGTCCTGGATTATTTGTATGTTCATCCAAAGTTAAAGGTTGCCACGGATTTTTTGAGCATGCGTGTGAATCCTGACGAATTTAAGTCGCAAATAAATCTTGAGAGATTTCAAAAGTATTTAGCGACTTTTAACAATAAGCAGCTCTCCAGGCGCGCGAATATATTTTTAACAACTATCCAGCATGATAACCCTTGATCAAATATTGGCTGCATATCCAAAGAATCTGAGAGTTTTTAAAGAAAGTATTTTGAAAGAATATCTGCAATACAAGATTTTGAATAGCATTTTTAACAGTGAACATGCGAATAAGTTGGCTTTTCTCGGCGGCACTGCGTTGAGAATTGTTTATGGGAATACGCGATTTTCCGAGGATTTGGATTTTGATAATTTCGCTTTGAGTGAACAGGAATTTACATCCCTGGGCAGGGTGATTCACAAAGATCTTATGCTTGAAGGGCTTGGGATAGAGATAAAAACAATTACCCGAAACGCTTACAGAATTAAGATTCGCATTCCAAAACTTCTTTTCGATTCTGGATTATCGGCCATGAGTGAGCATAAACTTTTAATTCAGGTGGATACCGTTCCCCAGAATTTTAAATATGTAACTGAAAAATTATTACTTAACAGATTTGATGTTTTTACCCAAATTAACGTGGTCCCAAAAGATTTGCTGCTTGCCCAAAAAATTTTTGCGTGCGTGAACCGTAAAAGAATTATGGGACGTGATTTCTTTGATATTATTTTTCTGCATGGAATTGGCGCCAAGCCAAATTTTGC
Organism: uncultured Candidatus Peribacteria bacterium; assembly: GCA_964655905.1. Classification (GTDB taxonomy): domain Bacteria; phylum Patescibacteriota; class Gracilibacteria; order UBA1369; family UBA1369; genus CAYHVY01. The sequence continues at coordinate 8,051 of CAZZPB010000008.1, read as the reverse complement.
TTATCTGAAGAAGAATATCATGATAGATAATCGGAAGGATTTGAAAAAATATTTGCTGAAAAAAACGGCTTCGTTGAATTTTGAAGATTTGGCGCGCGATGTTGAGCCATTTCTTTTTGATCCCAAAGATAAGAGAAAAATTCTTTTATTTCGCGAATTTGTAGTACAGAATTACTAAAGCATTTGGCTTGTCAATGCGATTTTTTGAAGGTTTTGGGAATTTTGGATAACAAATTATGTCATCGGTTATAAATCTCATATGAACAGATTCATGCCCATCCTTACAATTGGCAGCTACAACTTAGAGCCTAAACATTTTAAAATAGCCCCCTGCTGCATCAAAGTCGGGCATTCTACCATGTGATAATGCTTCTGCAACATCAACACCATTTTTCCATACCCCAATCGATAAAAGAAAAGTATTTTCCGGAGAGTTAATAAATCTGCTTATAAATTCACGCAAATATCGACAAATTTCAGCTTCGTATCCCAGATAAAGTTGTGCCCTACATATAACGGTATTATGAATTTGTTTAATCGAGCCTCGATTCTTTTTCCCAACTCCCAAAATATCACGAAATTTTTGCATCATGCCCTGCATCTGCTCACGAGTGCAAGACGCGTCAGCCGCCAATTCAATTCTGATTTCAAAATGTGGTTGGAGTTTTTCGGGATCAGTTGCAATACAATACTCCCAAGCCTCCATGATTTCCCTGGGAGTTCTCCTCTGTATTAAGAGCAAGAAGTGGATCCTTATTTGAGCCTGCTACATCGCTTCTTTCTAAATTTTCTGACATAATATTTCTAAAAAATGCAAATACGAGTTTAGTATATTTTATGTAGCTTGTCAAGGTATTTATGAGATATTATCTGGTTTTGTCAAAATTTGACGCCGCCATACATTTGCCCTAATAATGTGCGATTGTAAGTAGGGGCCGGGCATTTTTTAGGGAACGCAGATATGCGGTCCCAACCAAAATTCCCGCCCCCGATGACAGTGTTTGGCCGGGTTACATACGGGTGCGACGCATTAATTTCTTAACAAGCCCTTTGGGCTCGTCTTATGGCTGAAAATCTGGTTATTGTGGAATCGCCGACCAAGGCGAAAACCATTGCAAAAATGCTGGGGAAAAAATATGTCGTAAAGGCTTCCATGGGGCATGTGCGGGATTTGCCGAAATCAAAAATGGGCATTGATATTGAGCATGATTTTGAACCGGTCTACATGGTTCCGGCCGATAAAAAGAAAGTTATTACCGAACTGAAAGGCTACATGAAGGATGCCAAAAAACTTCTGATCGCGACTGATGAAGACCGCGAGGGTGAGGCCATTGGCTGGCATTTGCTGAAGGCGCTGGAGATTCAGCCCAAAAAAACTTCCGTGGAGCGGATTGTTTTTCATGAAATAACGGAAGGCGCCATTCAAAACGCCCTGCAACATCCCCGCAGTATTGACATAAATCTGGTGAACGCGCAGCAGGCGCGGCGTATTTTGGACCGTCTGGTGGGGTATGAACTTTCGCCGCTGCTTTGGAAAAAAATTCGTTACGGACTTTCGGCGGGGCGCGTGCAGAGCGTGGCTGTGCGGCTTATTGTCGAGCGCGAGCGCGAAATTCGCGCTTTTAAAATAGAAGAATATTGGACTATTACCGGTCTTTTTTCCAAGGGCAAAGAACATTTTGAGTCTCTTTTGGCTAAATACAAGGGAAAAGACGTGGAATTAAAAAACGGCGATGAGGCTCAAAAAATTGTTAAAGAGCTTGATGGAAGCGAATATTTTGTTACCAGCGTGGAAGAAAAAGAAGTGAAACGCTTTCCCGCTCCGCCGTTCACAACTTCGTCCCTGCAGCAGGAAGCATCGCGCAAACTTGGCTTTGGCGTAAAAAAAACCATGGTTATCGCCCAGCAGCTTTATGAGGGCATCGCGCATGGACGTGGAACAACGGGTTTGATTACATACATGCGCACGGATTCGGTCAATCTGGCGGAAACCGCTTTAAAACAGGCAAAAGAGGTTATCTTAAAAGAATTCGGGAAAGAATTTGCCCTGCCTGCGCCGCGCCACTATAAATCCAAAAAAGGCGCCCAGGAAGCGCATGAAGCCATTCGTCCGGTGGATTTGTCGTTAATGCCGGAGGACGTGAAATCATATCTGGATCGGGATCAATATCGGCTTTATGAGATGATCTGGAAGAGAACGCTGGCGTGCCAAATGAAAGAGGCGCGGTTAAAAGCGCTTGGGGTTGATATAACGCCTTTTATGGGAGGAAAAGCGACCGAATATATTTTTCGCGCAACAGGTCAGACAATTGAATTCGCGGGTTTTATGCGGGCGTATGTTGAGGATTTTGACCATCCTGAAGAAAGTCTGCAGCATCAGGAAAAACTGCTGCCGGCGCTGGCCGTCAACGATCATGTCAAGGAAGAGGAACTGCGGCCGAATCAGCATTTTACCAAACCACCGCCGCGTTATACGGAAGCCAGTCTTGTGAAAAAACTCGAATCGGAAGGCATTGGAAGACCCTCGACGTATGCTCCGACTATTGGCACAATTATCAGCCGCGGCTATGTGTTCAAAGAAGAAAAACAACTTAAGCCCACCGATCTGGCAGAAGTTGTGACCGATTTGCTTGTGAAGCATTTTCCAGATATTGTTGATTATAAGTTTACTGCGGAGATGGAGGAATCTCTTGACGCGATCGCTGAAGGAAAAAAGGAGTGGGTTCCCGTTATTAAAGCTTTTTATATGCCGTTTCACAAAACCATTGAGGAAAAGGAGGAAACATTAAAAAAAGGCGATGTGGTGAATTTTGAAAAAGTTGATGAGAAATGCGACAAATGCGGCAGTTCCATGATGATTAAACTTGGGCGGTATGGAAAGTTTTTGTCCTGTTCCAATTATCCAAAATGTAAAAACGCGAAACCTCTGGATAAAGGTGATGGGAACAGCACAGGCGGGCGTCCCGGCAATAAGCCGATTGATCCGGAATTGAAGCAGAAATTGAGCGGAAAAAAATGTGAGAAATGCGGCAGCGCCATGGAAATTAAACAGGGTCCTTACGGCGAATTTTTGGGATGTTCAGGTTATCCAAACTGCAGAAATATTCAGGCGATTGTAAAATTTACCGGCGTAAAATGTCCGACCTGCAAAGATGGACAGATAGTTGAACGGCGCACGCGTAAAGGCGGCAAAATCTTTTATGGCTGCAACCGTTTTCCAAAATGTAAATTTGCCACCTGGGACAAGCCGACCGGCAAACATTGCAAGAAGTGCAACGGCCTTATGGTAGCCAAAAAGGATGGTGAGGCGTGCGTGGATTGCAAATAATGAAGCTCAAGAGTTTTTAGATAAATATTGATTTTTTATACAGCTTTTTAAGAAATCAATACATTGTGTAATGTTGCAACGGCTCTTTCTGCATCACTGGCGGGTACTACATAAGTAAATGTGGCGGCGTCTTTGACAAAACTTCCTGCGTCAGCTTCTATACCGGCTTTAGCAAGCGCGGTGCTTGCCTTGCCGGTCTCTTTTAGGGCATTAAACGTATTGCCTACGCAAAAAATAATCGCAAGATCTTTTTTCAACTCCACTTGATAACTCGGGCCAAATCGGGCTGATATTTTTCTGTTTAAAATCCTGACCCGTTCTCGATCAATTGCTTCATTAAAAGTAAAATAAATAAATCCGCCTGTTGTATATATTTGATCAATGGAAACATCTTTAAAGTATTCAGTTATAAATGCAACAACCCCTTTGCGGCCAGGCATATCAATACCACTTATCTGCAAAGGAGCGCCCAATATTCTATGTGCAACTACTTCAACTGAGCCTCGTTTTGGTTTATGTTGATTGGTAATCAAAGTCGCTCCGCGTTCGGGATCAGCCGGATTTCTTACAACAGTGTGAATGTTTGGCTTTCTTTGTAGTCTTTTAAGAGCATTCGGATGAACTGCGCCGGCATTCGCTCCAAGATGTTCAAATAGCTCTGCCGCCATTTTAGGCCCCATTATCCGAACAACTTTGTCGCGAATTTTCTTTCTCGTTTTTGTTTTTGGGTCAATACTTTTTATTGGATCCAGTTTTGCAATTTGATAGACCACACGAAATCTGTCTTCATCAACAATTTCTGCAAACACTTCACCTGTAACATCGCCATATCCGCGGCTACTTGCAACAACCGGCAAATGGCCGCCCGTCACTATAATATTGTTGTATTTAAGCGCATCAGCAAGTTTCGTACGAATCATATCTTTAATTTCTTCTATTTTGGCGTCTTCTTGACCATTTTCTTTATCGGATACTTTACCGGAATTGTTATTGTAGATTGCATTTCCGAAGCGTGTTTCTTCATCAAACTGTGCGGCTTTAATACTCTTTAATTCAAAATATTCACTATAAAGTTTGCGCGTCAAAGTTTCACCAAAACCAGAAATAGATAAATAATTATTATCCGCGCGTTGACAAACCCAATCTTCGCCAATTTGATGGATATTTTTAGCCGAGCCGGCGGCGATTTTCTCCCAAAAACTTTCTATCTCACTTTCCGCAAAAACTCTTAATGCTGCTTGAAATCGAGGTTCAACTTTATCTGTTATAATTGCCTTTATAAAATCTTTTACAGCATCCAGGTAAAATTTCGCGTCGTCGGGGTTTCCTTCTTGCAGTTTTCGCGCAACGCTAATCAAATGCGAAGTTGTATTAAAGCCACTTTTTTCTTTATTATTCAATTTATCTCTAACAATTGCATGCCCGCTATATTGTTCGTCTGAACTTCTTATTGCAGAAAAAACAAAAATTTGTTTTTGTTTACGCGGGGTTTGTTGTGCGATATCGGCATTTTGCTGAAATTCGGAAGCATTATCACCACCTATTTTGGTTACTATAACATTGGCGTTACTTAAAACTTTTTCAGCGGAAAGTTGTTGATTCACATTTTTAAATTTAATTTATAAGCTTTGGGTTGTTTATCTTCATATAGAAGCCATATATTGTCAATACTTTATATGAAAAATTATGTATTCAGTTTATTTAGACTGAATTTTTGAGCGAAAATGTGGTAGAATAAACATATGAAAATAAAAATTTTTAGTTTTGTTTTTTTGATGCTGGCGGCGATACCGGTCGCAATGGCAAGTCACGTGCCCAGTGTGCCGGGCGGCAGCTCATGTTATGACCTTAAAGGTTCCGGAAAAGGAGTTTTGGTTGGCGGCGTTGCCAATGCCGGTGTTGTTAATTTTGATCCAAGCGCGGGGGCGCCGGAGCACAAATATGAGGCATGCGTACGCAACCTCGGCAGTGATTCATCCGGGCCATTTCGCCTTGAAGGCTGGGCATGGAATAATAATTTGGGCTGGATAAGTTTTTATTGTCCGCCCGGCGGCCCGGGCGTCGCTGCCAATTTGGGACTGAATTGTTCAAATAGCAGCGGTTATACGGCTGGTTACGGTGTAACAATGGATGCCAACGGCAAGTTTGGCGGATACGCCTGGGGTGACAACGCCGGGTGGATCAGATTTAATAATCCATCTGTTTTCAGCCAGGTTCGAATTGAGGCGACAGACCCAACGTGTCAGGGTTATGTTTATGGCGCCACCAAGCCAAAACTCGCCTGTCCGGCGCACGGAGGCGTGCCCACCGATGGGCCACAGTGGACGCACGCGTGGAGCGACAATGTCGGGTGGATTGATTTTGATGGGATTTCCATGCCGTGGTTTACCGTCAGCAAAAAATTTGTTAAGGGAACAAAGGGCACGCCTGGGGGTTCTTCGACAGCTCTTTCAGAATTTTTTAAAAAGCTGAAAGATGGCACCCTCGATCCCAAGCTGGTACCGGACGGAGTTACAGTCCAGGTTTTTCCTGATGATATCAGTGGTATAAAAGATAAAGCAAAAGCTCCTTCTGCCGATGGCAAGCCCCAATATATTGTCAGGGTAAATATTTTTACCGCTTCGGGCGAGCCAATAAAAGAAGACCGCTATACGGTAACTCTTGAACCAAAATGGACTGATACGGTTAAAAAGGATCAAACAAAAATTGATGATAGTCTTGATTGTAATTCAATATCTGTTGCAGCAAAATGCGCTGCAACAAAAAACCCATTGACGAAGTCTTCATCTTTTTCCGGTATTTACGAGGGATCTGTAAGCTCAAAAGCTCCGACATCCTCAATGAACAGGTCAACTGTTCTGAGCAGTGGTCCAAAAGCAGACACTTTTTCGAATGAAGATTTGACTTACATAAAATCATTTTCTAAAACTCTTCAACCCAATAATTTAAAACTTGAAACTGTAAAGGTCAGCATCAAAGACAACTACGCTGGTGAAGATGTTTTTTCTGAACTTGTTGCGCCTCTTAAAAGCGGGAGCGGCAATCTTCATTTTAAGCCGCTATCCGAAATAACAACACTGTATGATAAATCTGATACGGACATCATAGAAGCTACCATAAATAATGACACGGATTTTTCTGTTCAGGCTACGGGCTCGGGCACTGTTGATTTTATGCTTGGTTTGAACGCAAGCGAGGTGCAATTTAAATTTTTGGAAAGTGGAGCAACAACATCATCAAGTGGAGAATCAAAATTAACAGAAAAACCTCTTTCCGGTTTCACAACACTTACAAAAATTAAAGCGCGGCCGATTTTGCCACTGGGCGGCGCCGAAGCCTACATTAAAGACCCATATCTCTATACCATTGTTACAGATAAAGAAACTGGCGCAAAATATTTTTCCAACAAATTGCCGCGCGTTGAAGGAGGCCTTATTATTAACCCTGTAGCGTTGTTCCGTGGAAATATTTATACGAGCGGGTTGACCAATCCGGGTAAAACTCAAGTTCTTCGCTCTTTAGGGGACGTGGGCACAAATGCCATAAGAAACACAATTTTTAAAAATGTTAAAAATATTATTACAGGCGGCGACAGTGGAGTCACAGGTCCAGTTATAATAAAAAATTATGTGGATAGTGCAGGATTTTCAGCTTCTTTTGGTACTCCAAAACAGCTTCTTAAGAAAGCCGGGATTCCAACCGTATATTACATAAAAAATGGCGATTTAACTTTGGATAACGGGACTACAGACATCACATGGAAAGGCAACCGTACTTTTATTGTCATTGGAGGAAATGTTTATATTAAGAACAATTTATATAACGGGGTTACAGGAACAGCGAAACCAACTCTTGGAATTATTGTTTTAAAAGATCTTTCCGCATCTTCCACTGAGCAAAAAAAACAGGGCCATGTCTATATTCATCCTGACGTTACAAATATCCAGGCAAATATTTTTGCGGATGGAACAGTATTTTCTTATGACCCAGCTAAAGTAGTAACAAATAAAGATGGTGAGCCTGATTTTGCCCCATCTGCCCGCGAACTCCTGAAAACACACCAGTTGCTCATTGAAGGAAGTGTAGCCTCACAAAACACCGTTGGAGGATCATTAAAAGATCCTCCTATTTTAGGTGATGGAACAAAAGTTGCCGAACCTTATTCCCAAGCAGACATTGATCGCGCGCGTTTATATGATTTGAATTATTTACGGTGGTATGGGGGAATAATAAAGAAAGATTCAACAGGAAAACCTGTCGTTGGAAGGTATACAAAAAGTGATGGCAGCCCATGTGTTTTTGGAGATATAGATGATACCGACCTTCCGCCTTGCGCTCTTACTCATCCAGCTACCGGAGGAGCAAAAAGCCTTAATCAAACTAAGGACATTGGTGCAGTATACATTTATTTTGACCCTCCGCCGGCCGATTTGCCCGGATTTGGGGTTACCGGGGCCCTTGAAATACGACAAGTTCCTCGTTGAATATAGCGTTAAAAAAATTAAGAAAGAATTTAGAAAACGTTCATTTCCCGCCTGCGCGGGAATGACAGACGGAATTAATTTATTTATACTTCATATTAGCGCAAGCTGATTGTCACCCCACCCCCCGCTTTCGCGGGGAAAGTCATTTGTCATCCTCGCGAAAGCGGGGATGGTCGTTTGTCATCCTCGCGAAAGCGGGGATGGTCGTTTGTCATCCTCGCGAAATCGGGGATGTCCGA
>CAZZPB010000007.1:0-14943 GCA_964655905.1 uncultured Candidatus Peribacteria bacterium | reverse complement strand
GAGCTTGAGGCGGCGCTGGATATTGTTAAAAATCGCATAAGTAAACAGCCAAAAGGCTATTGTTCAGGGTCCTGCTTTAAAAATCCAGCCGTAGAGACAGATTTCAAACCTGTCTCTACGGCTGGATTTTTATTGGAACAGGCGGGCTGTAAAGGTTTGCAGGTTGGAGGTATTCAAGTATCTGAACAGCATGCCAATTGGCTTATAAATGTTGGCGGTGGCACTCAAAAAGATGTTATAAAACTGACTGAAATTCTGCAACAAAAAGTGCAGGACCATTTTAAAATTCAATTGGAAAAAGAAATTCAGTTGGTAGGTGAAACGGGTTTTTTGTGAATGCCATATCAAAAATCGCTTTTTGGCCGGAACGACTTTTTGGAATAAGCCGACATTTTTATTGCTTTTGCAGCTTGATATTGGTACAATCTACTGGAACATGGTAAAAAACTTCTAACTTTAATCACCCTATGACTACTCTATCCTCAAAAACTGTCAAAAGCATGGCTGTTGGCATTTTGACGTCTCTTGTTGTCGCAATGGCAACTATGGTTCCGGTTGCCGCGCAAAGTGGTTTTATCAGCCCCAGTGATAATCCCCAGGCCGTCAGCGCCGCTACAGGCGGGACAGGCAGTTTCAGGGAATTGGCCCAACGCATTGTCGGTTACATATTGGGTTTCCTTGGTTTTATTGCCGTGGTTATGATTATTTACGGGGGTTTTCTATACATCAGCGCGGCCGGTAAAGAGGACAAAATTGGTACGGCTAAAAAAATCATTCTATATTCCGTTATCGGCATAGTCATCATTCTGCTGTCTTACGCTATTGTGAATACTGTTCTTGGCGCAGGCACAGGCGCTGCCGCCCCGTAGGAAACTCTGAAAATTGTACGCTTTTTGTTTAAGCTCCGGCGGTGGCAAAGCCACACGCCTCCGCGCTCGCGCTTTGCGCTCACTCGTCATCTTCATCAAAATTTTCCTTCACGTATTACCGCATATGCTACGGAAAATTTTGCCTTGCTTCCTTGAAAAATAACAATTTTGAGAGTTTCCTGTTCGTTAAAAGATGTCCTTTTTACTTTATACGTATGCCTTTGTTTGCCAAAATTGCTTTACAGCCATCTTTTTCCGTGCTGTAACAGAAACCAAAACATGCTTCCGCAGGACAATTTTGTGTTACATGCCAAAAAATGGATTTTTTTTCGCCAACTAGGGCATCTCTTGCCTGTCTGAGATCACTGGACAGATCCCGTGTGTCTAAAAATTCCCGTTCAATTTTAATTAATTTTTCTCTTGTTGCAGCGGATAACGCATGAACAATGATTTCCCGACCATAAGTATCAACGCAAATTCCTTCTTTTTTCGTTGCTCCATCTGTAGCCTGCTCGCAACCGTACACATCCCAATGATGAATGAAGTTATCATTGTCACTACCGCTTGCCATATAACTCACTGCGGCAAGTAATAATGCGCCTGGTCCGGCTATAGTTGAAAGTTTTCCCATGGTAAAGTGAAATTGTTATTTTTTAGATAGGGATTCTACTGATATTTGCTATTATGTCAAATGTTTTATGGACATTTTCATTAACAAAACAGAAAAATTACATGGCCTTATAACCGCCCCAAGCTCAAAATCTCACAGTGTAAGAGCGCTTATCATTGCCACACTTGCAAAAGGGACATCGGTTCTTCACAACGTACTTTATGCTGATGATACAAAGGCGGCCATTGGCGTCTGTAAAGGCCTTGGAGCGCTAATAAAGCAAATAAAGCCCTCATGCCATGATTTTTGTCTGAAAGTGGAAAGCAGAGGCATTCCGCTCCAAACAAACAAAAATTCACTTTTTAGCGGGAATTCGGGCATTACCACGACATTCGCGCTGCCTCTGATTGGTTTACGAAAAAACTGTGCTAAACCGATGCAGCTTGGGTGTGGCGGGCAAATGCAAAAAAGGCCTCTTAAACCCATTGTGGACGCGCTTAATAACCTTGGCATGCGTGTTCAGGCGTTGAAAAAAAATTCCAGTTGTCCTTTAAAATTTGACCTGCCTCTAAAAGGCGGTTTTACTGAAGTAGATGGACTGAATTCACAATATCTTTCCGCGCTTTTGTTGGGGCTTCCGTGCGCTCCGGAAGATTCCACGGTTGTTGTTAAAAATCTGCATGAGCGTCCTTATGTGGATATGACACTCGCGTGGCTGAAAGAGCAAAAAATTCGTTACAGTCATCATAAAAAAGAGGGAAAAGATGTGTTTCAGATTGTCGGCGGACAAACGTATAAACCTTTTCAGACAGCCATTCCTGGGGATTTTTCTTCTGCTTCTTATGTGATTGCGGCGGCAGTTTTACTTCCCGGGAAAATAATTGTTCATGGCTTAAATATGGATGATCCCCAGGGAGATAAAAAATTGATATTTTTATTGGAGCAAATGGGCGCGGATATTCTGATTCAAAAACAGAAAATGACTATTTTTGGAGGAAAGCTATTGCAAGGAGCAAATATTGATTGTGGTGATATTCCCGATCTATTGCCCATTCTTGCGATAATTGGAACGCAGGCGAAAGGGAAAACAACATTGTACAATATTGCCCACGCGCGTATAAAAGAGACAGACCGCCTGCATTCCATGGCGGAAAATTTAAAGCTCATGGGGGCGCGCGTCGAAGAAAAAAAAGATAAAATGGTCATTTACAATGGCCCGCTTCATGGAGCCAAAATGTCGGGATACAACGATCACCGCACAGTTATGGCATTGACGGTCGGAGCGATGTGCGCAAATGGAGAAAGCCGCGTAGATACGGCGCAGTCTATAAAAAAAACATGGCCCGATTTTGTGAAAGTGATGCGAAGTATTGGGGCCAATGTTAGTATCAATAAAAAATAAGCGATGCATATTATTTGATCATAGTTTTTCCTGAAATTTTATTCAAAGAAAAAATCGTATGATCCATATTATTCTCATCGGTTTTAAAAGCGCAGGAAAGACATTTGTCGGGAAAAACCTGGCGATGAAAATGAAACTGGCTTTTATTGATCTTGATAAAAATATTGAAAAATATTATCAAAAAATATACAGGAATAGGGGTACGTGTCGCCAAATCATGCGTCTCCATGGCGAAACATTTTTCAGAAAACTGGAGCATGCAGCACTCGAAAAAACCTTAAAAAGGCCGAAAACTGCTATAATCGCGCTTGGCGGGGGAACGCCGCTCAAAAAAGAAAACCAGGTTTTATTGCAACAACATTGCATTATTCATATTGCCGCTCCAAAAAATGTCATTTTTCAGAGAATAAAAAAGAATGGGCGGCCAGCGTTTTTTCCTCAGAAGGAACCTTTATATAAAGCCTTTCAACGACTCTGGAAAAAACGGATTCCTGTTTACAAAAAAATTGCCAACCTGACAATCAAAAATATATGAAAAAAACGTTAGCCAATCCCGGAACCGTCCCCGCACGCGTCATTCTTCTTATACACGGGCCAAATCTTAATATGCTTGGCAAACGGGAAGCAAAACACTATGGCAGTTTTTCCCTTGCGGATATTGAAAAATTATCGCAGGAGGAAGCGCAAAAATGCGGTTTTTTCATTAAATCTTTTCAATCAAATCATGAAGGAATGCTTATTGACTGGATCCAAAAATACAGCGGGAAAGCGTGTGGAATTATTATTAATCCCGGAGCCCTGACCCATTACAGTTATGCTCTTCATGATGCGCTCAAAGACGCCCGATTGCCGTGCATTGAAGTGCACCTTTCTGATATAAAAAGTCGTGAAAAATGGCGTCAACATTCTGTTACTGCATCTGCCTGCATAGCTCAGATAAGCGGTAAAAAGGAGAAAGGTTATTTGGAAGCTGTAAAATTATTAATTGCCAATCTGCAAAAAAATAACAATTTATGATGACCAATGATCGTAGGGGCAGGTCTTGACCTGCACTCACACCAATATAAATAATGACCAATGACCAATGACCAATGACCAATGACCAATCATCAATAACCAAGCACCAAATTCCAAACAATATCAAATGACCAAAATTCTAAATTCAAAATGTTTCAAATTTTATGCTTCGAATTTTGAATTTGTTTGAAAATTGATCATTGGTTATTGATCATTCCATGTGTACTACATAAATTTCATTCAAATCAAAAACCACATGATCACTTTGAACGCCGTTATCGGTTTTCCGCTAAAGCAAAGCCTTAGTCCGGCATTTCATAATCCTGCGTACAAAAAACTTGGCCTAAATGCAGTTATGCTCCCTTTGGAATTGGAAAACGTGAAAGACTGTATCCATATTATTAAAAAATTACCGCTTTGTTTAACCGCCGTGACCATGCCGCACAAACAGACTATTATGCCGTTTCTTGATACAATTGACGCGGCTGCCCGCAAAATCGGGGCCGTTAATACCGTCATCAATCACAAAGGAAAATTATATGGCTTTAATACTGACGTTGTCGGTATAGCAAAAGCGCTTGAAAATGTTCCAATCAAAAATAAAAATATTTTACTAATCGGCGCCGGCGGAGCGGCCAGGCCTGCAGCTTATTATATTCACAAAAATAAAGGTAAACTATTTTGTTTTAACCGTACTTTTTCTCACGCAGAAGCGCTTAGTCGTGAATTTGGCGGTCGGCCAATTCAAATTATAGAGAACGGTCGCGACCGTTCCCTGCAATTTGAAAAATTTGATCTTATCATTAACGCGACTCCTCTTGGAATGGCTCCATGGCTCGATCAGTCGCCAATTGAAGCGAAGTTTTTGCGGCCCGGTCAGGTGGTTTTTGATTTTGTGTATAATCCACGTGAGACAAAATTATTGAAGGCGGCCAAAAAAGCCGGCGCAAAAACAATTTCCGGCTGGAAAATGTTTATCGCCCAGGCACAGGAACAAATAAAACTTTACAGACGCATATGCAAAACATGATTATCATCAAACGCCTTCCGACTGCGGAGGAAATTATTGAAGCTTTTCCCGTTTCAAATGCCGCCTACGAACGCATTGCCGCCGACCAGGAGGAAGTGAGAAATATTTTAAATGGCACAGATAAAAGATTTTTGGTAATTGTTGGACCATGCTCGGCCTGGCCGTATGACGCTGTGCTGGAATATGCCGAGCGACTGCTGCAACTCAATAAAAAGCTCAAAGAAAAGCTGAAAATTGTCATGCGCGTCTATATCCAAAAGCCGCGCACGGCCAAGGGGTGGACAGGACCGGTGAATCAGCCCAACCCTTACGAACCGCCAGATATTGAGGAGGGGATCAAATATTGCCGCAGCCTGATGATTAAAATTATTGAAATGGGGCTGCCCATTGCCGATGAATGTTTGTTCACGCACAACTCCAAAGGCTTTCAGGAACTGTTGGCATGGGTGGCCATCGGAGCGCGTAGCAGCGAAGACCAGGAGCATCGCGTTTTTGCTTCGTCTTTGGATTGCCCCGTTGGCGTAAAAAACCCCACCAGCGGTTCCATGGAAATTGCCATCAACAGCCTTATTGCGATCCAAAACAGGCATACCGCCGTGTTTCATGGCTATCAGGTGGAGACTGCCGGCAATGCTTACGCCCATTTGATTTTACGCGGCGGCCCTGATCGTCCCAATTACTACAGGGAAGATCTGTACGAGGCGAAAAAATTGCTTGAGCTTAATAAAATCACAAATCCTGCGATTCTTGTTGATGCCAGTCATGACAATTGCAAAATAAACGGGAAAAAAGATTATAGACAACAGGTTGCTGTTGTGAATGATGTGCTGAACAATCTCAAAAATAATTCAGATTTGAGGCCTTTTGTTAAGGGTTTTATGCTTGAAAGCTTTTTAGCCGGCGGTTGCCAAAAACTTGAAAATTTTACATCAGAAACTATTGATAAAAACGGCTTATCCATCACTGATCCCTGTCTCAGTTGGGAAGAAACTGAAAGTGTATTAAATAGGATTGCGGATTATTAAAAATGACCAGGCGCCAAATTCCAAACAAAACTGAAAATGCCCTCTAAACTCACAAAACTCACAATAAATTTACCGCCGCAAAAACCGCATTCCTATAACATTTTTGTTGGTAACGGGCTGCTGGGGCAAATTCCGCAAATTCTAAAAAAATTTCAGCAGGCAAGCACGTATGTCATTATTACGGACAAAAATGTGGAAAAAATATATGGCCAGTATCTGCATCAATTGCTAAAAAACACCGGATTACAGGCAAAAATTATTGCTTTTCCCGCCGGTGAAAAATTCAAGAGTGAAGCAACAAAAACTTTTCTTGATCATCAGATGCTAAAAAGTGGCTGCGGACGGGACAGCATGATTTTGGCTCTTGGAGGCGGCGTTGTGGGTGATACAGCGGGCTTTGTGGCGTCAACATACATGCGCGGCATTCCATACATTCAAATTCCAACATCGCTTTTGGCCATGGTTGACAGTTCCATAGGCGGAAAAGTCGGCATTGATACCGCTTACGGGAAAAATCTTATTGGCGCTTTTTGGCATCCGCAAGCTGTTATAGCCGATATTGACTGTCTTAAAAATCTTCCGCGGAAACAGATGCTCAACGGCCTTTTTGAAGTTATAAAAATTTTTCTCACCTACGACGCGAAATATTTTCATTTTATTGAAAAAAATCTTGTAAGGGACAAAAATTTTTGTTCCATATCAAATCCGTCCGCATTGAAAAAAATTATTACGCGTGCCATTGAATTGAAGATTGACACGGTTTGTCGCGATGAACACGATGGCAATGAAAGAATGGTGCTCAACTGGGGGCACACGATCGGGCATGCCCTGGAACGCCTGACCAATTACAGGCTTTTTCACGGATTCGCTGTGGCGTATGGTATCCTTGTTGAAAGCAAAATTTCGCAGTTGATGGGTGTTTTACCTGTCGATCAATTTCACGCCATCGAAAAATTTATGAAAAAACTTGATATCACGGCCAATTTTTTACAAAAATTCAAAATTAATGATATTGTGAACGTGACGCGCATGGATAAAAAAAGCAGTTTTGGCAAAGTAAAATATGTTTTGCTGGAAAAAATCGGGAAGGTAAAAGCGCTGCATGGAAATTTTGGCCATGTGGTAAGCGATGCGATAGTAAAAAAAGCTCTTCACGTTTTATAGGTTGCCCCCGCCTTCGCCCCGCCGTCGCCAAGGCTACGGCGGGCTACGGCGGGGCGGTAATTTCTTAACCACCGCCATGGCGGGGTCTATGGTTGCTCCCTTCGGTCGCTGTAATTTCTTAACAAGCCCTTCGGGCTCGTATTATGGCAGGTAATTCTTTTGGACACATTTTTCGGATCACTACATTTGGAGAATCGCATGGACAGGCCGTTGGTGTGATCATTGACGGCTGTCCTGCGGGTGTTGCCATCACTCAGGAGGAAATTCAAAAAGAATTGGACCGAAGAAGACCTGGCACAAGCCATTTAACAACAACGCGCCAGGAGCCGGACGCCGTTGAAATTCTTTCCGGTATTTTTGAAGATAAAACGCTCGGCACGCCGATTGGTCTGCTGGTGCGTAACCGAGACCACATTTCCAAAGTGTACGAACCCATAAAAAATCTTTACCGCCCGGGCCATGCCGATTTCGGCTATGATATCAAATATGGTTTTAGGGATTGGCGCGGCGGCGGCCGGAGCTCCGCGCGGGAAACTGTCGGCCGCGTTGCGGCCGGGGCCATAGCAAAAAAAATTCTTGCCGGCGCTGGCGTGAACATTTTTGGGTATGTGCAGCAGATTGGCAGCATCAAAATAAAAAAAGTAAAAAAATCTTTTATTGAAACAAATCCGCTGCGGTGTCCCGATCCAGCCGTACTTGACGAGATGATAAAAGAAATTGAAAAAGCCAGGCATGATCTTGACAGCGTCGGCGGTATTGTTGAAATTGTGGCACAGGGCGTGCCCGCCGGTCTTGGTGAACCCGTTTTTAATAAACTTTCTTCCGACCTTGCCCAGGCTGTCATGAGTATTCCCGCCGTGAAAGGGTTTGAAATTGGTGATGGATTTGCCTGCGCAAGCCGGCGCGGCTCTGAAAATAATGATGAATGGGTGCAAAAAAAAGGTCGTATTGGGACAAAAACAAACCGCACGGGCGGCATTGTTGGCGGTATTTCCACGGGTGAAGATATTGTGCTGCGCTTTGCGCTTAAACCGGCTTCCAGTATTGCTCAAAAACAGCATACGGTGGATACTAAAGGCCAAAAATCCGAAATTCAGGTTTTTGGCCGCCATGATCCATGTGTTTGCCCGCGTGCGGTACCGATTGCAGAGGCCATGATGGCTTTGGTGCTGGTGGATCATTATCTTTTAAACAAAGTCAGTAAATTATGAGTTCTCCAGAAAGCAATTATCCCGCAAAAGAAATAACAATTGCCGTTGCCGGCGATGAGGGTTCTTTTTCACATGAAGCCGGCGTTAAATACGCTGGAGATGAAGGCATAAAACAGCCTCAATTTCGTTTTGCGATTGATATGGAGGGTGTTTTTACATTTCTTGATGCGGGCAAAGCAACATTTGGAGTATTACCCATTCATAATTCGATTACAGGTCTTGTTATACACACAATTCAAGCTATGGGCAGGCATAATTTTGAACTTGTTTGCCACATGCCAGTTTTAATTAATCAATGTTTATTGGCTTTTCCTGGCGTGCAGCAGGCAGAAATCACCCGTATTACCTCACATCCTCAAGCATTGGAGCAATGCGCTGGTTTTATCGTCGAACATTATCCCGGCGCAGAGGTGATGAAATATAGAGATACAGCGCTGGCGGCGCGTGATCTTCGTGATGGTAAATTAGACCATCGCACTGCCGTTATAGCTTCGGCAACGGCGGCAAAAATATATGAGCTTCAAATTCTTAAAGAAAATATTCAGGATGAACATCCCAACATCACCACTTTTATTGTTGTTGCCCCGCCGGGGCGGGGTCTGCCGTAAAAAATATAATCTATGACTTTTGGAATTATCGGCTACGGAAGGTTTGGAAAGCTTTGGGCACAGTGCCTTGCGCCTTATGGACAAGTTTTAATTTATGATCAAAAAATACGAAAGCTGAAAAATAACAGTGATTTTAAAAATGTATCAAATGTATCGCTGCATCAGGTCGTAAAATCCGACCTGCTTTTTTTACTTGTGCCGATGTCACAAATGCAAAATTGCTGTAGACGCATTAGCCGCATTCTGAAGCCCGAAACAATTGTCGTGGACGCCTGTTCAGTCAAAATGAAGCCGGCCATCCAGATGAAAAAATATTTACCCGTCAATCAGACAATTATTGCCACGCATCCGCTTTTCGGCCCTGATTCCGTTAAACATTTGGGGCTGGCGGGAAGGAAAATTGTTGTTTATCCATTGCGTTGCAGCGCCGCAAAACAGGCGGCTTTTGAAAATTTATTAAAAAAAATGCGGCTGGAAATTATACATGCTACGCCGCGGCAGCACGACCAACAAATGGCCAATTCCCAGGCCCTGGTCCATTTTATCGGGCGCGGACTCGCGGCCCTAAAACTGCGCGAACAGAATATCTCGACCCCTGATTATCAATCACTGATGCACATAAATGACATGGTGAACAATGATACATGGGATCTCTTTTTCAACATGCAGCGTCTAAATCCATATGCCAAAAATATGCGTCAAAAACTGCTGCGGGCTCTTTTAAAATTGGACCAAAAAATTGATGAAACAAAAGTTGTCCCTGGCGACGTAGGGAACGCAGATCTGCGTTCCCTACGCCGCGCCATCAATAAAATTGATCGAATTATAATCGAAAAAATCGCGCAGCGGCTTGTTTTTGCGGAGAAAATCGGTCTATTTAAACAAAAAAAACATATACGCGTCATTGACAAAAAAAGAGAAGAACAACTCCAAAAATTCCACAACAAACTCTCAAAACAATTTCATATTAATCCTGCAATTATTCATAAAATTTTTGCTACCATTATCACAGCATCAAAAAAAATCCAACCCTCCTTTTCTTCTTCGGAGCTACGGCGGGCTTCAACAAGTAGGTAACGCAGATCTGCGTTACCTACTGAATATTATTAAATGATTTCATAATGCAATTTTCATGATTTTCTCTGCCAAAAGCCACATTCCGCCATCCGCCACCGTGACAATCAACACACTGGCGCGCCAGAAAGAACAGAAAGGCGAACGTGTTTTTAATTTGAGCGCGGGTGAGCCGATTTTGGATAACGCGACACGTTATCTTAAAAAAACGGTAGATTGGGCCATGAAAGCCAATCAAACGCTCTATCCGCCGGTGGCCGGCATTGATGAACTCCGCGACCGCGCGGCCCACTGGATGAATGATCTCTATAAAACCCGGTACAAAAGCCAAAATACACTTGTTACCTGCGGCGGAAAATTCGGCATTTATCTTTTGCTGCAGACCCTGTTGAATGAGGGCGATGAGGCGATTATTATTGCTCCATACTGGGTTTCTTATCCTTCCATGGTTAAGCTTTTTGGCGGTGAACCGGTTATTGTTAAGACCGAAGAAGAAAATGGCTGGAAAGCAAATCCTCAAGCCATTAAACGCGCATGTACCCCTCGCACAAAACTGCTTATTTTGAATAACGCCTCAAACCCGACAGGCGTGTTGTATTCAAAAAAAGAGCTTCAAAATATTCTTGAAATTGCCGCTCAAAAAAAACTGATTGTTGTATCGGATGAAGTGTATAGCGGGCTTGTTTATGATGGCAATCAGTATGTTTCATGCGGCTCTTTTCGGCAATTTGAGGACAATGTGATAGTTGTGCAAAGCTGTTCCAAAAACTTTGGTATGACAGGCTGGCGCGTGGGTTTTGTTTTTGGAAGGGAAGACGTTATAAAAATGCTTATCAAAATACAGGGGCAAAGTATTACAGGTACAAGCGCCATCAGCCAGTGGGCAGCAATTGCGGCTCTGCAGTATGCGGAAAAAATCACACCGCATGTCTGTAAAATTATGCGTCAGCGACGCGACCTTTTTGTGGATACGTTTAACGAACTCTTCAAAAGCAAAATCACAAAGCCGCAATCGGCTTTTTACAGTTTTATTCCGCTGCGTGCTTTTGGCATCAAAGAAAAAGATTCCGTAAAATTTTGCGAAAAAGCCCTGCAGAAAGCCAATGTTGCCATGGTCCCGGGCCTTGCCTTCGGCCAGGAAGGCTATGTGCGGTGTTCTTTCGGGGCAAAGCCGAATGAGCTTACGGGGGGATTGCATGCGATCCATCAATTTTTAAAAAAATAAAATAATTTTATTTTACAAACAGCTTTAAATCCACTATTCTATAAATAGAGTTTTTCTACTTTCTAATTTTGCTACTTATGGCACAGGTTAAAATAGTTAAAACCCAATCTAAAGGTATGGTTACAATTCCAGTTGAATTCAGACATAAATTAAACATCAGCGAAAACAGCCTGCTGGAAGTAAAACTGCTCGATAACGGCATAGCTTTTATTAAACTGGATTACATGCCCGAAAATTATGAAATTTATTCAGACAGGGAAATAAAAATGTGGCTTAAAGAAGATAAAATAGATAAAAAAACAGCTAAAAAACTGGATAAGCTCATAAAAAACTGATTGACGATGCATAAATTATTTTTAGACGCCAATATTTTCTTTGCGGCCACTTATTCTGAAACCGGCGGCTCCAGGGCAATTTTTGAGTTGGCTAAAAACGGCAAACACACAATGGTGTCAAGCCTATATGCGTTAAAGGAAGCCAAATTAAATATTGAAAGAAAAATCGGCGCAAACAATATACCGATATTTTACAAATTAGTGAGTCTGTTAAATTACATCGAAAAAGAAAGTCCGTCAGGGGAGCTAAAAAGAAAATATCAAAACTATATTGTTCAAAAAGATTTACCAATTTTGATAAGCGCAATAAAGCAAAAAGCAGATTTTCTCATAACGCTGGATAAAAAAGACTTTTTCACTGCAAAACTGAAAACGGCCAAGTTGCCAACAAAAATCTTGTTACCCGGCGAATATTTAAAAAATTATTTTATTTTACAAAAATCATAAACAGTAGTAACATTAATTTGATACAGGATCTCTATTTTGAGCATCCTGTCTTTTTCTGGGGGGTAACCTACGGTTTCCCCCAGGCACCCCCGCTTTCGCGGGGGCCCACTTCCCCTTCGTGCGCCTTCGGTTGGGAACCCACAAGACCCAACCTTCGGCTTAATCAAATTTCTATTTTTTTAGGATCTAAATTACTTCACTATGCAATCTCAATTTCTTGCGGCTATCAATCAACTTTGCGATGAAAAAGGTATTCAGCGCGAAAAAGTCATAGATATTATTCAGGCTGCGCTCCGGGCAGCGTATCGCAAAGACTACGGCAATCGTGAACAAAATATTGAAGTTGAATTCAATGAAAACACTGAAGCGACCACTATTTATCTGGTAAAAACTGTTGTAAAAAAGGTTGAAGATAAAGAGATTGAAATGACGCTTGCTGAAGCGAGAAAATATAAGAAAGACGCTAAAGTTGAAGACATTATCCGGATTGACGTAACACCGCTCGAGTACGGCCGCATCGCTGCGCAATCAGCTAAACAGGTCATCATTCAGCGCATCCAGGAGGCGGAAAGGGAAGTGATGTATGAAACGTTCAAAGATCGTGAAAATGAGCTTATTAATGCCCTTGTGCACCGTGTTGAAAATCAAAATGTGTATGTCAATCTTGATAATAAAATCACTACCATTCTCGCGCCGGATCAACAAATTCCACGTGAAAGATATTACGGCGGGCAGCGTCTGAAGTTATATCTGGATAAAGTTATTAAAACAACAAAAGGGCCCCAGCTCCTCATTTCCCGTACTCATCCAAATCTTGTGCGTAAACTTATGGAGCTGGAAATTCCTGAAGTGAAGAATAATCTGGTGGAGGTCAAAGCCATTGCGCGTGAGCCCGGCGTGCGTACAAAAATCGCCGTATCATCCAATGATCCTAAAATTGATCCTATCGGTTCCTGCGTGGGACAAAAAGGTGTTCGCGTGATGAATGTGATGGATGAATTGAATGGTGAACGCATTGACATTATTCAGTGGAATCCGAATCTGGAAGAATACATTAAAATGGCTTTGGCTCCAGCGAAAGTGGCTTCCATTGCGCTGGATAAGGAAGCAAAAAGAGCGAAAGTTTACGTCAATCCTGATCAAAGGCCGCTTGCAATAGGCAAGGGCGGCCAGAATGTACGTCTGGCATCAAGATTAACCCAACTTGAACTTGATATTTTGGATGTGGCCGATATTGCTGGCGCTGCTCCTGAAGCAAAGAAAAAAGCTGAAATTATTCAGGAACTGCAGGATTTAAGCCCGGAAATAATCGCAAAACTAACGGTTGCCAATCTTGGCCAGGTTGAACAATTGCGCGGTTTGGGTGTAAAAGATCTGATGGGAATTGAGGGTATTACTGAAGAAGAAGCCAACAAAATTGCCGAAGCCGTGAAAAAAAGCGCGTAGAGGACGCAGATCTGCATTGGATCATACGTTTTCTTCTTTGAATAAAAATTCAGGAAAAACTATGATCAAATCCGAAATCCGAATAACAAATGTCAATTCAATATCAAAGGTTCAAATGTCAAGTCAAGATGGGGGCTGAAAATTCCTATTTGATATTAAAAATTAAAACATTTGACCTTTGTTTGAAATTTGATATTCGGATTTTGAAATTTATGCCACATATTATTTATTCAAAGTCATTTGCGTATGATCCCATTTTAAATATAAAATTTATATCTGTCTAACGTTCTTTGACCGATTTTATTGTGCTTAAGCGCATAGTTGAATACACTGTTTTTCAGGTTAATTTTTTTAAATTATTTTCATTATGAATACTTTTTCATTGCGGTCTGTTTCCAGGTTTGTGATCGGTATGTTAATTATGAGCCTTTTTGCCCTACCCGCGCAGGTTTTCGCGGTAGCCGGCAGTCCCCTGATTATCAATCACCAGGGCCGTTTGCTGGACGCTAGCGGCAATCTGCAAACAGGAACTTTTTTCTTTTGTTTTTCTGTTTTTAACGCTCTGTCAGGCGGTACGCAATTGTGGCCGGTTGCCGCTACGGCGCCGACAGCCATGCCTGTTACCGTCACCAATGGTGTATTCAATGTGCCCCTTGGCGATGCCACTATAACCGGTGGCAGGGTATTTGGAACTGAACTTAATTTTCAGGATGATGCCTATTTTTTGAATGTTGACGTTAAGAGTGTCACCGGAACTTGCCCTGTGGATGGCACTGTCGGCTCTACCGGGTTTGACCATCTTGTTCCGCGCCAAAGAATTTTGTCCACGGCCTACGCGTTGAATGCGAGGTCTGTGGTGGGAAATGCGGGGAGTGGCGGTACAAGTGGTGATACCATTACCATTACTGGGGGTAGTGGTGGTACGTCGGCTGTAGGAGGTGTGGTGAATATCACATCAGGAGCGGGAGGATCAGGTAGTGGTCTCTCCGGAGCAGTAAATATCACATCAGGGACAGCGGCGTCAGCTGTGGCAACGGGAGTGGTGACGATAGCATCAGGAGCGACTACAGGAGCTGCGGCATCGGGAGCAGTGAATATTAATGCAGGCAATACAGCAAGCACAACAGCCCCGGGCACAGTGACAATTGGAACAGCGACAGCTCCGACAGGCGCTGCCGCTGGTGGCGCGATACTTGTTAGGGCAACTCCCGCAGGAACAAATTCGGGTACGGCAGCTGGCCTTGCCGGTGGTGCCATTACCTTGACTGCTGGTGCGGCGACAGGTGCTTCTACTACTGGCGCCGGTGCCAATGGAGGCGGTGTCACCATTTCCAGTGCTGGTGCTGGTTCGAATGCCGCTGGTGCTGCCAATGATCTTGGTGGTAATGGAGGTGGCTTTACTATCACTACAACTGGTGCTGGCGGAAACGCTGTTGGCGCTGGTAACTGCAGTACCACTAATTGTGCTGGTGGTGTATAT
>CAZZPB010000006.1:0-2765 GCA_964655905.1 uncultured Candidatus Peribacteria bacterium | reverse complement strand
TTCTATTTGAGAAAAGTGATGAGGGCGGAAATGTGCAAGGGCTGGGTATCCTCAAAGGAATGGTTGAACGGCTCAAAGCACCGAAAGTTCCGCACATGGGCTGGAATCAAATTTCCTTAAAACAAGAACAATGCGCCCTCTTCAAAGGGATTGAAAACATGGCGAATGTTTACTTTTGCCATTCATACGCTGTCAGGCCCGCAGACAAAAACATCATTGCTGCATCAACGGAATACACGGGTGAGTTTACTTCATCAATTTGTCAAAATAAACTTTTCGGGGTCCAATTTCACCCAGAGAAAAGTCAAACCGCAGGACTACAAATCCTGAAAAACTTTACGGAGGTGTAAAATGATTGTCTTTCCAGCCATAGATATAAAAGACGGAAAAGTCGTCCGGCTACTCCAGGGAAAATTTGATAACATGACGCAATATTCCGAGGATCCCGTCATGATCGCGAAACAATGGGAAAACAGGGGCGCCCAATGGTTGCACATCGTTGACCTTGATGGGGCGTTGACGGGTGAAATGAAAAATATTGAAATTATCAAAAAAATCGCTCAATCTGTCGAGATTCCAATTCAAGTTGGCGGAGGGATACGGGAAAAAGAAAATATTGATAATTTGTTTTCTTTTGGCGTGACCCGCGTTGTTATGGGGACCAAAGTCATTGAAAACAGAATTTTTCTCTTGGAAATGGTCAAAAAATGGAAGGACCGTATTATCGTCAGCCTCGATTGTTCTCAAGGGTTGTTGACCCAGCGCGGCTGGACTTCGATGACCAACTTAAAGGCAACTGTCTTTGCCCAGGAAATTGAAAACCTGGGGCTTCATCATTTGATTTATACCGACATTGCCAAGGACGGAATGCTTCAGGGCCCCAACTATAAAGGGATTGAGGAAATCTTAAACGCAGTCTCCATTCCGGTCATTGCTTCGGGCGGTGTTTCGAGCATAGAAGATATCAAAAAATTATCTACTTATGAATCCCGCGGATTAGCAGGCGTGATTACCGGCAAGGCTATTTATGAAGGCAAACTTAAAATAGAAGAAGCGTTGGAAGTATGCTCACAAAAAGGATAATTCCCTGTTTAGACGTTAAAGACGGCCGGGTTGTTAAAGGCGTAAACTTTGTCAATTTAAGAGACGCAGGAGACCCGGTTGAAACAGCCCAGATTTATAATGACCAAAAAGCAGATGAAATTGTTTTTCTGGATATTACCGCCAGCCATGAAAAGCGCTCCATCATCCTTGATGTTGTCCAAAGGACGGCCGAACGTGTTTTTATGCCGCTGACCGTCGGCGGCGGGATTAAAACGGTAGAAAACATCCGTCAACTTTTATCCGCGGGCGCCGATAAAATCTCCATTAATACCTCGGCAGTTAAAAATCCTGAATTGATCCGTGAAGCAGCCAACCGTTTCGGCAGTCAGTGCATCGTGGTTGCAGTCGACGCCAAAAAAACGGCAACCGATGGGAAGTCTTTACCCACGGGGGACGGACGCCAGCAGACAGGGATGTTTTGGATTGGGTTAAACAGGCCGAAAAACTCGGCGCTGGAGAAATTCTTTTAACCAGCATGGATTTTGACGGGACGAAAAACGGATACGATATCGCGTTGACAAAAGCTGTCTGCAATGCCGTTTCTATCCCCGTGATTGCTTCCGGCGGCGCAGGAGCAGTTGAAGACTTTTATAATGTTTTCAGCCAGACAACGGCTGACGCTGCTTTGGCCGCATCTGTTTTTCATTATGGAGAACTTTCGGTAAACGATGTTAAAGCTTATTTAAATAAAAAGAAAGTCGAGGTTCGCTTGTGAGTTCAACGAATGCTGAAAAAATTCAAATCACATCACGCAATTTAAAAAAAATAAAATTTGACCAAAATGGCCTGATCCCGGCTATCGTTCAGGATTACAAGAATAAAGAAGTCCTGATGATGGCCTACATGAATATGGACTCGCTCAAAGAAACATTAAAAATTGGAAAAAC
This sequence comes from uncultured Candidatus Peribacteria bacterium, assembly GCA_964655905.1. Lineage (GTDB taxonomy): Bacteria > Patescibacteriota > Gracilibacteria > UBA1369 > UBA1369 > CAYHVY01. The sequence continues at coordinate 774 of CAZZPB010000006.1, read as the reverse complement.
TTGTTTTTGGTCACGATCCCGCAAAGAATACTGGGTCAAAGGCATGACCTCAGGGCATTTTCAGTTTGTAAAAAATATTTATTATGACTGTGATTGCGATACGCTTTTAATCACCGTGCGGCAGGTCGGTTTCGCGTGCCACACCTACAAAAGAAGCTGTTTTTATAGAAAAATCAAGAAATGATCACGTTTCCATCTGAAAAAGAATTTTTAAAATTAACTGAACAAGGAAACTTGATCCCTGTCTACAAAGAAATTCTAGGAGACATGGAAACGCCTGTTTCTGCTTATTATAAAATCGCTTCAAAAGCAAAATATTCATTCCTTCTGGAATCCGTCGAGGGAGAAGAGAAGGTCGCCCGGTTTTCTTTTTTGTCCAGGAATCCCAAACTGATTTTTCAAGTCAAAAACAAAGCCGTCAAAATTATCCACTTTCAAGGCCATCAATCAAAACAAACAAAAACTTCTGTTAAAGATTCTCCTTTATCATTCATCCGCGAAATCCTTCAAAAGTATCAGTTTGTCAATGTCCCGGGTTTACCCCGATTCTGCGGAGGGCTTGTCGGGTACATGAGTTATGATATTGTTCGTTTTTTTGAAAAAATTCCGCACAAAACCAAAGATGATTTAAAACTGCCTGATATTTTTCTTATGCTGGCTAAGGATATTATTATTTTTGACCATATTAACCGTAAAATTAAAATTGTCAGTTGCGCTTACGTTAACCCCAAATCAAACCTGCGGCAAAAAACCGCTGTTTATAAAAAATCTTTA
>CAZZPB010000005.1:0-6444 GCA_964655905.1 uncultured Candidatus Peribacteria bacterium | reverse complement strand
AGCAAAAACTCTATATAGGCCTAAGATTTGCGTTGTCCATTTTTCAGAGGAGCAATTTTGTTAAAGTCTGCCCGGGCAGACTTTTGTTCTTGCCCCCAAATGCCAGCCGGCCAGCCGGTTTGATCTTAAGCCGCTTTTTTGCTATAATACTAAGATTTTATTCATTAAACATCAACCCATATGGCTCCAAACACCAACACCCCTCCTGAAAAACCTCAAATTCAAGTAACACCAGAAGAAAAACCGTTAACCATTAACCTGGAAACTGGCCCAACACGACTTTATACAGAAGCACGAAATGGCATTCAGGATAATTCTTATCGTGCACGTGAAATATTAGCGACTGATATAGAAAAAGCGCATCAAGGAGACAAATTGCCGTTATTTCCCGCTAGAAAAAAATCAGAACCAGAAGCAAAAATTGACGCGCATATAGCTTAAAAACAGCCGATGTTAAACAAAAAATTATTATTTTCATGTTACCGTTTTGGCATTCATGGCACATACAAAGGCGCCAGATGGATTTTTGCAAATCCTGGCAAACAACTTGAGGTAGAAACACCCAAAGAAGCTCCTGAAAAATTTGAAAAAGTAGCAAATATTAAAAAAATCCTGGATGCATTCGGACAAGACAAAGTTGAGCTTCCGTGGCAAAAAGGCAATACCCCTCAGGAGTTTGCCAAAAAACTGGCGGAAAAACTGAAACTGAATGATGAAGAGAAAAAAACAGCGGCAATGATTATATTACATGCCCTGGCAGAAAAAACGGATCTTGGCATATTGATCAGCGCCCTTGATAATAATAATTGCAAAACTGTTAAACTCAACGAAGGTAAGATAACGTTTTACAATGACAAAAATCAGCTAATATCAGAAAATATCCTGGAAGATCCAACTGTGGCGGCCGAAAAACAGGGAGCTATTGCACTTTTTAAAAAATATTTTCCGCAGGACAAAGACAAAATTCACGTACTGGAAAACGAAAAAGCCCCCGACGGTACAAAAGCGGTTATTGCTCTTGGAAAGTTGGGAGAAGTACTTTTTTATGATACTGATGGCAAAAAACAGAGGCTAAATTACGAAAGAATGGGGGTAAGATCGGTGCCTGTCCAGATTACAAGCTCCATCGTCATCGAAGCTCCAAATACAGATGGAATTATTTCAAAATATGTTCAGGTAAACGTACTGACAAGTGGCATATATCAGGAAAAATTATATGGATATGTAGAACTTGGCGCCATCAAAAAAAGAGACGCAAAATATGGATTTAAAACATTGGAAGTGGAAACCACGGTGCCATCCAAAAAAGAGGAACCAGAAGCCAAAACAGAAGATATAGAGAAGAAAAGTGAGCCGAAAAAAGAGGAAGAAAAAATAAAAAGTGGAGATACTGTTCCTGCCACATCAGAAAAAGCCGTGCCCAGCAAAAAAGAAAAAGAGGAAGAAACATTTGCCGGGCGCACGGCAAAATACAGGGAAAAGTATCAGAAACACCGTGAAAAAGCCGACTCGGAATTGGCCGAAAAAATAGATGAATACATGAAAACGACCTATATCTTGCGTCCGGAAATTGTGGCGCTGGTCAATGATGAAGAGAAATGGAAAGAAGTATGGAATGAAGAGGGCAAAAAAGGCATGACGGGGATGGATAGATTGATTTTCGTGCTCAAGCAACCCGTGTTTCGGGAGGCCGGATTGACGGAAGAAAATGCCCGCGACAAAATGCTGGAATTGATTCAAAAAGGCAGAAATGACCGTGTAGATTTGGCAGATATTCTGGATGTTTTTGATATTTATCGGGATGACGCCGGCCGAAAAGGCAATTTTAGCGATTTTAAAAAAGAATTTGAGGAAAATAAAAAAACCATGAATAAAAATGAAAAAAGCTGGACGGCCATTGGAGGAAAATATAAGGATAGCAAAGGCAAATTCGACATCCTGAAAGATCTTGCGGATAGGAAAAAAGTGGCAAAATCCAAAGGCATGAAAAGTGTTTTTGATACCTATCAAACCAAAGAAGAAGCGGCCGCGGCAAGGGACAAATTATTGGAAGCGGACAAATGGCTGGCTGAATTAAGAAATGATCCCGATTATGCGGGCTACGAAGCCTTTAGCCACGCTCTGGACCGGCAGGTGTACCTGAATAATGTCGTTACGCAAGGAGGCGCTCTTCTTGAGGCGCTGCGGCACCTTGGCATAAAAGAATTCACTCCGGATATGACTCCAAAAATGCAGACTGAAAATATGCGCCCCATCATTGCGTCATTGAAGGATGTTTTTGCCGATAGCGGCAGTACGCAAAAAGTAGCATGGGAAGATGTTCTTGCGGAGGAAGGTTTTAAGCCCGAAACTCTAAGTGAATTTGGCCGGCGTTTTGATCGAAGGGCGCCGGTTGACAGCTTACGCATGCGACTGCATTCATATTTGGATGAAAAAGGAGAACTTGATCACGTTGAGCGGATGCGTGAAGATCAAACCGTTAAAGAACTCAACCGGCTTATGGCAAAGGGTCTGCGCCGTTTGGGTGTATTTAAAGGGGCAAAAGCATTGGAAACGTACCAGAAATATGCAAATGATACAGACACAAAAGATTCAGAAAAGCTTTTTGACAAGGCCTTTGAACGTTTGAAAATCAGTAAGCTGGATGATTTCAAGGTTGGAGAAAAAGCCCCGCAGGAAGACAAAGAACTGGCCCGCGACCGCAAAGATCTGATCAAAATGGGCTATATTTTTGATGAACGCGACCGCGAACTTAACATCACGCCGGAAAGTTTGAAAGATACAGGGAGTTATGCAAAAAATCCGCTTATTTTATTTATACAAAAACAGCTCGTAGCGAAGGGCTATCCCTCAGATAAAAAACATCTTAAAGATATTGAAACAAAAATGCTTGGTGCCGGTGCTATTAAGCTGGATCTTTCAAAGGGTGTTACCGGCTTGGGCGCAGGCACGGGTATTGATCTTGGCGAAGGCTGGAAAATAGGACTTGGTGGTGGCATCGACACAGCCAGCGGATCGCCGAGTATTGGCGTTGGCATAAGAAAAGGATTTAAAACAAGCGAATCGACAGAATTGGGGTTCAGCGCCGGAATTGGTTCACAAATTCCAACTATGGCGCCGGGCCTGGGCGTAGGCACTGATTTTACTTTCCCGCTTGCCGGCGCGGTTGATATGAGCCTTTTTGCCGGGGGCGGAGTCGGATACCTTGGACTCAGCGCCGGCGGCGGAATTATGGTGTCTGGAAACGCGGAAAGAGCCGTTGCGGATGCGGAAAATGCCGCGCTTGGCATTGACAAAACAATGCGCAAGGAACTTGACAAAATTAATGACGAAACTGATCCTGAAGCCCGCTACAAGCTTATTGAAAAACACCCTGCACTAAGACAAATTTTAGGGCCGATTTTCAGCGATCCTGATTTACCGGAAGAACAAAAGAAAATCATCATCCGGGACACATACAACGCCATGCGCGATCAATTGCACGGAGAGGCTTTGGAACAAACAAAAACGCCGGGTGTTGATGTTCCAATTTTGCATCAGATGGCCAAATGGCTTGGCGGCGAATTCCGCATAACAGGGGCCGGCGTTGTTGCCGGCGCTATTGCCGGTATACCGTATGCAGGGCCCATTTTCACCGTTGAAATCGGCCGTAAAGTTTTGGTGTATCCACGCGCTTCCGCGGCTTCAAAAATGGCAAGCGACCTTTCGGACAGCAAAATCCAGGCTGATATTAAAGAAAAACTGGAAACATATTACAAAGGTTCGGGCAAAGAGATTGAAATGAAAAAGACTGTGCTTGGCGAAAGCAGCGACATCATGCTTGACGAAAATGGCGAGCTGTCTGTGCGTCTCAAAGAAGAAAAAATTGATTTAACCGCATTAACCAAACAAAAGGACAAACCGGCGCTCAAGGAATACAATGAAAAACTGAAACCGTTCTTAATGCAATTCGTTCCGGACAAAGAAACCGGTCTGTTTGAACTGAAAATTGACGGCGCAATCGGCAACCTGACTGTGATGATAGACCCGGGCATGGAGCATAAAGGACTGATTTTGAGAGATAACAGAGTATTTTTAGCCCCGGGAGCGCGTCCGGAACTGTTCATCAGCCGGGAAGAATTCCGCACGCCGTTCGCTAAAAAAGGGCATCCTCTGAATACTGTCATAACCATTTCCGATACTCCAGACCGCACCCGGGTTGAAATCGCGAAGGAACTGACAACAACAGGCGCATACCTCTACAAGAAAGCCAACATGCAATGGGAAATTATGTTTGATGAAAAGGCAAAAGAAAGCAATGTTGTCAGTTTTGAAGATTATAAAAAATCAAAAACGTGGTTTGAAACGTTCAAGGAAGAAGAAAAAGGACCAACGTTTGAAAGTGAGCTCTTTGAAGACTACCAGAAAAATCTTAAAGAACTGCCATTCATCCAGCAAGGCGAGCTGGGGGCCATAAGGCCGGGCCTTGTGGAAAGAAAAGATGGAAAGAAAAGTTTCGCTGAACGCATTTTGGAGAAAAATGAACTGGCATACAGAGAAATCACAACAGTAAAAGCAACCGACACGACAGAAATGATAGCAAAGCGCATGAAGAGACTTGTTCAAAGATTGCAGGAAAGCGCTAAAGATGGCAAAAAACTCAACAATCTGGAAGTCAATGCTGTTGTCGGCAAACTGATGGATTTAAGTTTCAGTGAGTTGAAGAAAGCTGGCGCGGACGCCAAAACAAGACACGAACGATTTAAAAATAATTTATTATGGGCAAAAAAAGCCGTTCTTATCCCTCATTTTGAAGAGAAAATCAAAGCAATAGAGGACAGAAGAAATGAAGCGCAAAAAGAAAAAGGAGGAATGAAAGTATTTTCTCATTCCGCGGAACAGCTTGCGGATTATGCCATAGCTTCACTATTAGCAATCCCTGAAAAAGATTTCGGTGGAGACATGAAAGGTGAAAAATTTGAAAAAGGATACATTTTTAACGCCGTGGCAGGTTCAATGGGCGTTGAAGGCATGCGCGGACTGCCTTATTACATGCAGACAGATTACGGTGTTTTGGGCTTAAAAGAGCGGAGTCTCGGTAACGACAAGGCAATGGAACGCGAACTATCCATTTTGATTTTAGAAATGGAAAGTCCTTTGGAAACGCATTTGGACGATAAAGCATTTATGGAATCGCCGCTGGCAAAAAAGGTTCTGGCCATGCCGGGTTTGTGGTTCGTGCTTGGGGATAAATTGGCCAATCAGGCGGTTAAACGCGCAAAATCAGTTTTGACTGATTTTAAGGATATTGCGCCAAATGAAGAAGGCTGGAATGAATTTAAAAAAATCGTTGAAGGCATAAGAAAAGCGCAGCTCAACGGAGCCAATATCTACACATACAAGAATAAAGATGGTAAAATATATGAATTCCATATTGATACCAAAGTGGCCTCCGGAGCCCACGCGCACTGTGGAAACCCCGCTTTTGCCGCCAAAGAAAGCCTTAAAATAGTTACCGAAACCGAAACTAAAGAAGGAGAAAACCTGTTCATAGTGACAGGCAATGAATCAACCGCCACCGTTTCACCAAAAACAAAAGTGCAAAGAATAAGCATCGGCCTTGCAGGCATAGTTACAGACACATCAAAAGCAAAAACCGCACCAGGGGAAAAACTTGGCAAATCAAGAATACCGCATCCGCCTGAGAAAATACCGCCGCCTCCTCCACCTTCTCCTGGCCCAGGCGGGAAAGGTGATCAATTTGCAGGAACACAATCTGGCGGTACAGAAAAAGTTAGTACGCCACCCCCAACAATTGGAGGTGGAAATGAAGAAAAAGGACCATAATATTTATTGATAAATTTTAAAATATGCCAAAAGAATATCAAAAAACAAAGGTCGCACTTATTACTTTATTGATAATCTCAATAGCAACAATAGCGATAATCTTAGTCCAAAAAAATCAAACAGAAAAAGTGGAAGGCGGGATAGTAAAAATACAATCTGTGCCTTCTACCATTTCTGGCGGAAATGAAGATTTAGCGCCATAAAATTATAATTATGAACTCACAAAAATCTACAATTTCGACAAACTTGCTACCACTTGCGGTAATTATGGTATTTTTGTTCACAATGAATACCGCATCAGCGGCAAGAATGGAAATTTCCAGAAATCTTTGTTCACTTGCGACATATCCTTATCGTGAAACATCCGAACCGCTTTATGGAACTACAGGGTCCGTTTGGATAAACAAACTGGCCGACACAGTATGCAAAAGTCATTTAAAAGTACCGGCCGCACCTGACTACGCTTCAAATTCTTACTCACCACAGAAAGTTGCTTATACAGCCATAGAAGATACTTTAGACATACCATTAAAAACAGGATCTGAAGACAAAAAAGTACCGATTACCATTCATGAACATTACTATTTTAATGATTCTCTTGAGGACGATTATTTTTAT
>CAZZPB010000004.1:0-2544 GCA_964655905.1 uncultured Candidatus Peribacteria bacterium | reverse complement strand
ATATTTGTTTGTGAAGACAGACTGACAGCAGAAATATCAAATTTTGATGGTACTAAAATCTGTATTGTATCTCCGGTTACCAAAGGAGCCGTGACAGGAAAAGTAAAAGTGAACTCCGTTGTATCGTCGGCAATAACACTTGCCGCCGACGCCTGGATACGATTATAAAATTTAACACCCGGATTATCCCATAAGCCTTTGCAGTCAGAACATGCTTCTTTTTTGAACCAGCTTCCGCCGGACGTTCCGGCAAAATCGCTAAAATAACTTTCTCCGCCGGGTGGCTTACGCACACCATCTTTAGCGGTTGTTTGTGTTTGGCTGCTGCTATTTAAAGCAACTCCATTCAGGCCAACAATAGCCGCGCCGAGCGTAAGAGTGCAGGCGCTTTTTGCCGGCAAAACAATAGCGTCAATGCTCACCTGTCTGTCTTCTGGATCGTATGCAAATGACGCGCCGCTTAAATCAACGGCTGAACCACCGCATGTGAGACTGTAATTTGCCGGATTGATTGCTGGTCCCTCTATTAAAGGCACGGTAAAATCAAAATTTACATCAATGCCATTGGTCCTAAAATCAGTCCATTTCACATAGGGGGCAACGCTGTTACTTGAATTTGTTTTAAAGGTTGAAGAAGTTTCCCATTGAGTTGCGTTGCCATAGACGTCTTTTATACCACCTTGAAGTATCATGATTGTATATGTAGTATTTTCAGCAAGCGGCGTTGTTGTTTGTATGGAAATAGCCTGCGTTACGGGATTGTAGACAGTTTTTGCTGCAAAAGTGGAAGATGGACTGGCAGTATATGTCCAGCTTGCGGCAGTCACAGTACCTGGATCAAGGGGTTTTTTATATGCAATATCAATAGTGCCAACGAGCGGATCAACACCGTTAAGATTATTGGCGGGGCTTAGCCAATCAATGACAGGCACGGTCGTATCAAGACGATTTTCAACCGTATATTGCGCATTTAATTGTCCAATAGAATTGTTCTTTATATCTTTAGCACCGTCCAGCAAACTAAATGTAAATGGACTATTTGAAGCATTAAGATCGCTGCCGGTTTTCAAATAAGCAGTCCAGGTATTTGCATCATATGTTACAGTGGTTCCGGCGATAGCAGCATTGTTCTTATCTTTTAGTGTTAAAGTGCTTGTATTTAAAGTCGCCGAATTCATTGAAAGAGCAAATTTCATTCCAAAAATTCTATAATTTTTTGCGATTTTACTGCCGCCGGCAGGAAATGTTGCCACAACGGACGGATTGGTAGATTTCAAAACACTCGCCTGTAGCCAATTGCTGTCAAAAGGCAGCTTTTGGAAGAGAACAAAACCAAGGACAATCAATAGTACCAGCAACCCGCTATAACAATTTTTTGGTAATAATATTTTGTTTTTCATTTTTGTATTTAATTGCTTATCGTGTTATTATATCATTGTTAATGTTTAAATGCAATATATGAAAAAAGCACACTATCTATTGCTGATTAGCCTGTTGCTCGTGAGTTTCAGCTTAAGTACAAAGGCTTTCGCCTTTTTTGATGCCGAAAAACCTATTCTTGTAGCAAAACGTGAAATAGTCATTCCGGAAAAAGCAAAAGTGAAATCCTTATGCAAGGAGGTGCTGACCGAGCTACTCAGCATGCAAAAAACATCGCTTGGTTTTGTGAAAACGGTAAGAAAAGCCAAACTGACAGCTGCCAATGACAATGAACTTGAAAATAAGAAGGCGCAAAATGAGGTTAGACTGGCTAAAGAAAAAGCAAACAAGTTGATGCAATTATATAAACCTGAGGAAGCAAAGCCAATAATAGATGCTTATAACGCTGGTGTAGATGCGGCGTTAACAGTACGGGAAAAAGCATTTTCCGCCGCACTAAAAGCTTACAGAACAGAACTGGATAAACAGCTCGGCATAATCAGCCGTCAATACAGCGAAACTCAAAAAAAATTGAAAAAGATTGTCTGTACCGGCAGACGCGCGGAAGACACAGCCCTTGCCCGCGCCTACAGTAGAGGGGAAGGTCTTGTGGCCGGAAGATTGGACTTTGGAAGGTCTATAAACAATGAACTTAGAATGCTACGCTTTGTTGTTCGCGCCGCGAATAATAGCGCCTATAAAACATCCCTGCGCGACACGGAAAAAACAAGAGATGACGCCTTGAAACCGTTGAAAAAAATTAAATAAAAAAATCCGGAATCCGAATATCAAATATCAAACAAAGGTCAAATGTTTCAGTTTCGAATGTCAAAATAAGCACTTTCTAAAGGAATTTGAAATTTGGATTTCAGGTTTGGTTTGTCATTTTAAATTCAGATTTTGAAATTTTGCAAACTATTTATCGTATGGTCTAGTTCGGATCATACGTTTTTTTCTTTGAATAAAGAGCATGTGTTAAAAATTACCAATAACCAAGCACCAAATTCCAAACAATATCAAATGACCGAAATATAAAATCCAAAACAATGTTTCAAATTTTATGCTTCGAATTTTGAATTTGTTTGAAAATTGATCATTGGTTATTGATCATTCTATAACGTACCA
>CAZZPB010000003.1:0-3341 GCA_964655905.1 uncultured Candidatus Peribacteria bacterium | reverse complement strand
CCCAGCCTCTACGCACATTTTAGCCGTTTGCGGATTGATTCCGCCATCCACCTGGATATCAAGTTTTGGAGAAATTGCCCGCAGAGCCGCAATTTTTTCGAGAACTGAATCAATAAAATCCTGGCCGCCAAAACCAGGGTTCACCGTCATCAATAAAACCATATCCACATCATCGACAACTTCCATAATCATTTCCAGGGGCGTGGCGGGATTAATGGCCACTGCAGCGCGCACTTTACACGATTTGATCTGCTGAATAACTCTATGCAGATGGAGACACGTTTCCTGATGGACTGTAATGCTCGCAGCGCCAGCCTTCGCAAAATCTTCAACATACCGCTGCGGTTCCGTAATCATCAAATGACAATCGAGCGGCAATTTTGTTTTCAGTGAGCGCACAACCGGCGCGCCAATGGTAATATTCGGCACAAAATGCCCATCCATAACATCCACATGGAGCATATCCGCATATTTCTCGATTGAGGCAATTTCTTTATTCAGACTGCCAAAATCAGCAGAGAGAATGGATGGAGCGATTTTTATTTTAGTTTTCATACTACTATTTTACCCCAAAACGGGCTTTCTTTAAAACTTTTGCGCCATTTTTACTCCCCACAATGACCACATCCGCGATGTTCAAAAAAAGACCGTGTTCAACAATGCCCGGCCTTGCGTTTAAAATTCCATTCAATTTATAAGGATCTTTTATGCCATTCACAAAAAAACAATGAATCAGATAACCGCCATTATCCGTCTTAATTGGTTTATTTTTAAGTTTTAAAAGTTTTGGCTCACAGCCAAGGGTTTTCAGCCATGATAAGTGCGATTCAATTTCAAATGGAATCACTTCAATTGGCAAAGGACAATTGAGGCCAAGACGTTTCGTCATTTTAGATTCATCCACAATAATGAGCAATTTTTTGGCGTGAATTTCGACTATTTTTTCACGTGTAAGCGCGTGGCCAAGACCCTTAATTAAATTTAAATGAGGATCGACCTGGTCCGCTCCATCTAAAGCCAAATCCAATTTCGGATAACGGTCAAGAGTGCTTAAAGTAATACCAAGTTTTCGCGCAAGATTGGCAGTTTTTTCCGAAGTTGGAACAGCAATGATATTTTTTAGCGACCCATTTTTTATTTTTTCAGATAACAATTTAATGAAGATTTCTGTTGTGGAACCGGTGCCAAGGCCAAGTATCATGCCATTTTTCAGATACGCCAGCGCTTTTTCCGCAGCCAGTTTTTTTAGATCAGCAGATTTCAATGGAACCATAAAATGGTCTAAAAAAAATTCAGAAATAATTTAGAAAGTTTTCATAAAATAGTGATAATGTATCTGCGGTCGTACGATTTAAAGGCTTGGTAGTAGGTTTGAGATCTGAAGGTTGTCTTCTAATGAATGTCATAAAGGCGAAGACGAAAATGGTTCAGAGATAAATGGCTTATAGATAAGGAGAAAATGACTTTTCTTTTAAAATTATATATAGGCCTAAAGTTTGTGTTGCCCGTTTTCAAGCCCTCGAAGTACTTTATTCAATTCATCAGGATAAAGTAGACGACACCGGCTTGGATTCATGGACATTGCGAATAACTCTTGCCAAAAGTGGAGCAACAGAGAGCACCGTAAGGCCGTGGAACATTTTTTCTTCCTGCACCGGCACAGTGTCGGTCACAACAATTTCTTTAAATTTCGCAACGCGCAGCCGGTCAATTGCAGGCGGCGAAAATACCGGATGAGTGGCAACCAAATATATCTCATCTTTCGCGCCTTTTTTAAGAAGAGCCTCCTTGCCGGCGACAGTTGTGCCGGCCGTGTCAATGAGATCATCATAAATAATACAGGTTTTATCTATCACGTCGCCAACAACGCTCATTATTTCAGAAACATTATGGGCAGGCCGGACTTTGTGAATGATAGCCAATTCTGCCCCAAGATCGTCGGCAAAGCGCTTGGCTGCTTTGGCCGCGCCCGTGTCGGCCGCCACGACAACGATATTTTTTAATTTTTTCCGTAAAAAATAATCAGTAAAAAGTTTTTTTGAATTCAGATTATCGACGGGAAAGTTAAAAAAGCCCTGTTCCTGGTCTGAATGAAGGTTGATTGTAATGACATGATGGGCACCGGCCGCGGAAATAAGGTCCGCGATAAGTTTCGCGCTGATCGGTTCGCGCGGCGTGGCAACGCGGTCCTGCCGCGCATAGCCATAATGAGGTATAACCACGTGGATTGACTGCGCGAAAGAACGCTTCAATGAGTCAATCATTATAAAAAGTTCCATAAAATCCTCATTTACATTGGCTGTGGCCGTTTGAATAACAAAAGCGTCGCATCCTCTAACTGATTCCAGCGGTTTGGCATAAATTTCATTGCACGCGAAACGCTTCAGTTCCATTTCACTCAACCGCACACGCAAATGTCGCGCTATTTCCCGTGCCAGCTGGGGGTGCGACGAGCCTGAAAAGAGTTTGATCGGACAGGACATGGTTGAAATCATTACAACAACCTTTCAACCAGAATTATAACAATTAATTAAATATTAATACACCTCTGGCCTACCCAATACACCATCTGCCCTGTCACGCACTGAACTACTGACCCAGGCCAGATCATCGGTAGTCCCCTCATATTCTCTAAATTTTCTACAAAGTTCTAATAAAAAATCTGCATCATTTTGACTTGATATAAGTCCATTCATTCTACAAAAATCAATAAATCCAGCTATTAATTGCTCTGTGGTAATAGAGTCTTGCAATACCGCAACTCTGTTTTGTATGGCCTGCAGACCATCGGCACCATCAACTATGTCTTTGTGCCAGGCATTAAAAAAGTCACCAATTCTACATCTTGCGATCAGAAAAACAATCATTTCATTACTATTTGGTGGATTAAATTTTTGCCCCGCAACGGGATGTTGTGTCGCCAATAAATCGATGACGCTGCCGGCAAGCTGAGTTAAAAAATAGGCTTCAAATTTTTCTCTAATCTCATATTCTTTATTCCGGGGCTTCAACAAGGCACCATCTGGATCATACAAACCGGCAGGCGAACCAATTGGATGCACTCCGCTGGCATCAACTGCCCCAATTTTATGCGCTTCCTCACCCATAAAATAAAATTATGGCAAATTTAAGCTCAATTGTATCACGAATTGACACAATTGCAAGCGCGTTATCTCAATTTTCTGTAAATATCATGCTGCCGGATCATACGCAAATGACTTTGAATAAATAATATGTGGCATAAATTTCAAAATCCGAATATCAAATTTCAAACAAAGGTCAAATGTTTTAATTTTTAATATCAAACAGGAATTTTCAGTCCCAATCTTGAATTGACATTT
>CAZZPB010000002.1:0-10299 GCA_964655905.1 uncultured Candidatus Peribacteria bacterium | reverse complement strand
ATCGTGCTCAGGCAAAGCTGGCAATATACCAGTTAATTGGCTGTATTGGTGGACAAGGCATTGAGGCTGCCTATGCTCTTGCATTATGTTTACAAAGTTATGGTATTCCCAGATTTGGATATGACGAAGCCACAGGGCTTGTTATAGACTGTCTAATCATTGATGGAAATAAAGGCGATATGGATGCAGCTAAAAATCCCAAAATGAAACTTTTGATGGAAATGGGTGCAACTACAATCGATTTACAGGTAACTAGGCAAGGAGAAAAATTTGTACAATATGAAGTATGGGATGAAAGTTTACCTCCCGAAGAAGATCCACACGGTTGTGGATGTAACCCAAGAATTGGGGAGGCAAGATGGGTAGTTCTTTGTCAAGACGAAAGTGCTGAAAGTGCATCCAGGAATCCTTTAAAAGTCATTGATAAATTATTCAATGATAAATTTGATGGATACCCGGCAACATTTGATCCAAACAGTGCGGCAAGTATTAGAGTAGTTGGAGGTTTAGCTGGAGGCACTGGGCCTATAAGTGGTGCCGTAATTGGAGAATTGATTGGAAGATATAGAAGAATTTTTAAATCTGATAAAGTAGATGCTCGCCTTTACGGTATAAATGCTAGGCCGATGGAATTGGATCCTGACGTTAATAAAGATGGGCTAACAAGACTAAGAAAAGTAAATGCTTTCGTAACAAAAATAAAGATTGCAGTAAGTACAACACTTAAGAGTTGGCTACTACCAGGAGGAAAAAGCGTAAATGCGATCCCAAATCTAGTATATACAGAAGGGGGAAGAGCTGGAGATGGTCAACAGGTTGGACATAGGGAAGTAGGCCATGCGGCTGCTCTTGTTGGTAAGTCATTATTTCTGCAGGTGGTTGGAAGATCGGCAAGTATGGATGGCAGTTTAAGTAACATTGGTACACATACTGTTAAATTTGATCAAGGCGTAGCAGGTGATCGTTTCAGTCACGTTGGTCTCTCAGAAATCATGCCTGTGGTTGATGAAGCGCAAGTATTAATTGATAAAAGGGTAGCCGCAATTATTAAAGGAGCTGGTCTGGAAGAATTGACTGACCAAGAATCCACAGCAATTGCTGATGAAGTCCAAGCAATTTTTGCTCAGGATATTGTTGATGAAATAAATTCCTCTGTAACAGTACCAAAGATAGATAGAGCAAGAGAAGATCTAACAATTAGAAGAGATGTTTTGCATAGAACTACTGCAGATGATTTAACTGGTATAGATACGGATTTAGGTACAACTATAAGTGGTTTAGCAGAGGAGCTTTTAACAAAAACTCAAGAAATAACAATCACTAAAAATTCAATTCTAAGAGCCGGTGATCGTACTAAAAGTGATTATGACAATGCTGGTGGAAAAGCATCTACAAAACTTTTCCAATTAAATGAGGGTCAATACAGAGCGCTATCAATTGATGTAAACCTCCCTGTACTGGTTCGTGACGTATCAACAGGGCTTGAACGAATTAGGGCAAACACTGCTAATAAAGGTTTAAATGTTGAGAAAGCTTACCTTGACAGAGTTATTGAACAACTAACCTCGCTCGAAACTAATCTGCAAGCCTTAATTGCAGCTAGAGTGGCAGAAATTGCTGCCGACACAGCAACTCTTAAAGAAATTATCGGAGCAATGAGAATTCCAGTCACCTTATATTACAATAGTGAAGAAGAAGATACAATTGAACTGGAAGTAGGTAAATTTATGCTTGGTTACGCTACATTAAGTGCAAAATACAAAGAACTTGCAGTATATAGAGCAATTTTAAGTGAATTACCACATTTTAAAAGGTACGCCTCAGAGCATAGTTCTAGAACGTCTTCAGCAATTAGCCGAGCAAATCTTCATAATTCTAATGTTCAAACTACAGCCGCGCATGCTACAAGAGATTTTGATACACACAACGAGACTCCAGTGATGAATGATGTAGAAAATGCCACGATTAGAACAACTCAAGAAACCAAAGAAAAAATCGGTGTAAACTACCAAAAAATCTTAAAAGACAAAGGCTTAATGGCCGCTTTTACATATTTAGAAAAAATTGAGACGCAAATCAATGATTTGGGGACAAAGTGGTCTACAGACAGAGATAATATGGGCCAAAAAATGGAACATGATAACAGGTTTAAAGCAGATAAATTACGCAACTTAGGACCTAATCAGGGCGAAATAGCTTTTCCTGCCACCTTGACTCAAATACTGAACGGTGCGGATGTACATATGGAAGGTGTTAGGAAATGGAGTGCGCTTGAATATGCTGCAACTAGATTGATTCCCGGTTTAAAGTTATTCGTAGCAGAGGAGAAAAATAAATGCGAAGCTAAAATAGTTGATGCTATAAAACTTTACGAAGCTATTGAAAAAAGTGAGGACGTAGGCCTTGATACACTTAAACCTAGAGCGAGGACAAAATTCGATGTAAAACTTGGTACAGAACCAACTTACAGATTCGATGGAGATGAAATCAGACGTGAAAATGATTTAGGAGATTTTTCTCTTAATGCCCTCAAAGCATATGCGGGAAGTGTAACGCTGTCACCAGACGACACTGATTTGTTTTCTAAAACTACAATAGATGAAGCTACAATTGCTAGACTAACTAAAGATGGACAGCCATTATTTGAAAAGTCAGACCATTTTGTTGAGAGGGCTGACAGATCAGTTACATCCGTAGCGGCCATCTCGAGAAAATTATTACCACGAAATCATGAAGGAACAGCGGCTGCTGGAAAAGAATTACCGTTACCAAATTGTACAGTAGTTCCACTCGATGATGATGCAGCAACGTATTCCACTTATACGGTAACTGAAGAGATACATGGAACAAGCATTTTGGAAGACCAGGATGCTGTTGATGGATTTAAAGAATTTATGAAACTTTCTCCTAGGGATAAGAAGGCTGCTTTGAGGGAAGGTGTAACGATGAAAGAGATTATGGAATTTGGTCATTTATTGGCGGAAAAAGAAAAAATTGTGGCAGGAAGAAGAATGCAAGAAGGCGAAATAAGAGCATGTACAGCTTGTAATATTGAACTTTGGAGAGAAGCAAGAGATAAAGCTACAATGTGTGAAGGGTGCACAATCACATAAATTAATACTTTAACTAGATCATAATTATAAAACTATGGCTCGAAGACCACCAGGAAGCTCTGCAGAATCAGCTCCCACCACGACACATGAGACATTACCAGTGGCAGTAGTCGCTGTCATTGACCCAACGATCGGGACCGCCGCTAGAGCAGCAGTTGCAGCAGCAGCAGCAACACCATTACCTGGGGCTGTAGGCCATCCCCAGCCCCCCGTCGCCCCGGCTCCGTCAGCTGAACAAGCTGTTTCAGCTCCCCCAGCAGGTGCCGTTCCAGCAGGGCAGCCTTCGGCAGTGGTGGTTGCTACTAGTCCAGCCCCCAATTTTCCTCCTACCAATCCTCCTGCACGGATGCTACCGCTACCACCTCCACTTTCGGCTCCGCCGCCTCGTGTAGTAGCGCGTCAACCTGTTCCTGCCGGTTTACATAGACCTGTACCAGTTGGTGGTGATGCTGGTCCAAATGATGATCCAAGTGATTTAGCCCGACCTCGTAAAAGAAAGGCAATTTATGTAGAAGGACCTGGTTCAGAAGAAGATCATGAAGGCCCGGGAGCTGCTACGCGGGAAGTTAGCAGATTACGCCGCGGTATAAAGTGGGGACTTACTGTAGTGTTGGGTATTGGATCGGTTTTTGCAGGCGTAAAAAGCTATCAACATTACAAAGCTACAGTTTCGCAACCTGAACCAAGTAATGACACTCCTCCTGAGCCATCGGCAGCTCCGAAAACGGTAGTTTGTTCAGTTGCTCCTGAGCCATCGGTGAGCGCATCAACAGAAGCTACTAACGGTGAATTTACTACGCAATGTATTTTTAATGTTGATGACAGAGTGCGTTTTAAATGTAATGGGCTGAATACTCCTATAGCAACAGAAGGTAATGTAAGCAGAACCGATGATGGGAAATTCACTTTTACACTAACTGGTAAACGTAGTGATAACGGCAATGATATAAAATGTCCAAATATTATCATTGATACTGATGCTAAAGATTTAAAGCAAACTGTTAAATGTGTTAAAAAGTAAGCTAATATGTGATTTTCATAAAAAAGCGTAACCGCTAACAGGTGCGCTTTTTTGTTGTTGCTAATGCAATGGTGGCAACGGAGCAGAACCTTCACCGAATTTTGGCAATGGAGCAGAACCTTCACCTGGTTTTGGCAATGGAGCAGAACCTTCACCGGATTTTGGCAACGGAGCCTCACCGCTACCTGGTCCCTTTGGAGCAGGCGCGTCTGGCTTGTCCTTGGAAATCTTGTCTACCCTCAGGCGCACGAATCTTTCTGCCTGATTGTTTTTTGTTTTGCCGATGGTGAGTGTTAAACTGGTTTTTTTTGTCAGTGCTTCCAGAGCCGTTTTATCATCGATTTTTAATAGATCTTCTGTCACCGCGACACGGCTGCGCAGCAGGCGTTGGAAGGCCAAAACCAGGTTAAAAATCCCATTTGGTCCACGCACGGCCTCTACATCATGATTTTTTATGAAGCTGTTCTCGAATGTTGCGTGAGAGAAATCCGGTTTGCCGGAGGCATCAACTTCATTGTAGCCGGACAAATCTTTCAGAATTGCCTGGTTGCTAGCAATCAATTTTTGTGTGTTTGATTCAAAGCTTGCTCGACTGTGACCATAAGCAGCAAGAAGCGCTTTGGCTGCCAACACCTTTTCTTTATAAAATTCCGGCGGTCTAACCCGCGCGTCAAACTCCGTGGCGTCAACACTGCCCTCGATTGCATGTACTTTGGTACCGGCGTAAGGTTTTGATTCAAATTCACCCAGTTTGAATTCCGTGGAAATTTTATCATTGACCTCTGTAGAGAATTTTAGTTGCTTGAGGTCAGTAATCGCGATTTGCGTCGGAATAGGCAAAGCCTCAGCTTGCGCAGCGACAGCATCCTTTGGTGTTTCTGCTTTGCTTTCTGCCATATAGTTTTGGTTTAAGTTTTAAGATATTTTTGTTTGTTCTTGCAATTATAGCATAATGTGAGTTCTTATAAAAGTTCGTCTTTTAATCAGGCCTATTTCATGCTAGAATTACAAGATCAAATTAAAAATAAAGACAATGAAAACTAAAATCAACCAAGTACGGAACCCAGATCTGCGTTCCATGTCAAAAATAAAAGCTTTTTTCCTTGGCAGTATTTTTTTATTTTCTTTGAGTTTGCCGGCCGTAGCGTCTGCCGGACTTTGCGATGAAATAGCAAAAGGAACCAAGGGGTTTTTCTCATGCGGACAGGAAACAACGTCATTTACTGATTTCAAGGGAGGGCTTACAAAACCAGAAACAACGGGTTATAGCGACGAGTTAAGACAGGCAGAGAACGTTCGCGACTACATCAAAAACGTGGTGAAGTTTGCCCTTGGTTTTCTTGGAATTATTGCCATTGTGGTGATTATTTATGGAGGGTTTCTTTATCTTACCGCGGCCGGCAAGGAAGACAAAGCTGGCACTGGCAAAAAAACAATAACATATGCGGTTATTGGTCTCTTGATTATCATGGCTTCATTTGCGATTGTAAATACTGTTCTGCAGGCGCCGAGCGGCAAGGAAGGCGATAAACTGGCCGGCGCCGCGCCCGGGTCAACAGGTGATCAAAATACGCGCCGCCGCCTGCTCTTTAATTATGCGGCGGGTGTTGTACAGACCGTGGCGCGGGATTTTGTCACGGCTTATCAAAATTATGCCGAAATTGGCATTGACCTCAAAACACTTGCCAGCGTTGATCTGGAACGTGACGCTGATTCACCGGCCACACTAAAATCAATCCTAAGCAATAAAATCAACATTGTTAAAAATATCAGTAATAAAGGTGGCGCTTTAAGTCAGGTCGCGGAAAAATCAAAAGATATGCTTGTTGTGCTTGAACGTTACATAAAAACTACCGATAAAAAACTTGCTGAAGCAAGCGCAGAAAAAGCGGAAAAAAAGTGGTACGAATTTTGGCGTGACGCCGAGTATAACACGTTTAAAATCAATATAGACGAACAGACCGGCGGCACAGGAGCTTTGCAAAGAGCAAATGAGAGTGATTTCGCGCTGGCAGTTCAAAAAGCTTACAGGCAATTAATTGATTTACGAAAACGGGTTAAACAATCAGCGCTGCTCCGCGATGTTGATTTGCAGTTTGTTGTTGTTTTAAATGATTTGCGCAAACTGGTTGACAGTTTATTGCCGGAGATCGAACCGGCATTTGGCTGGTTGTTGAATAAAGCTTTAGCGCAATCATTGCGCGAGCTGAAATTAACCGGCACGGCGGATAATGCGGCCATTTTAACCATCGTAAATAATTTAGGCAAATTATATGATCTTGTGAAAGATATTCAATTTATTTATACAGTAATAAGTGCGGATGTTACTGAAGGCAACGCTCCGCTGGTTGTGAATTTTGATGGTTTGAAAAGCCTTGATCCAAACAATCAAACCATACCGGCAGCTAATTTTAAATGGAATTTTGGTGATGACAGCGATGACAATAAGGCCGAAAAAATTGTTACCGCAAGCCATATTTATAAAAAACCCGGAACATATATTGTAAAACTTGAAGTCAAAGCGCCGGATACGGCTCCAGGTGAGCAAAAAATCGCTGATGGAATAGCGTTCCGGACTATTACCGTAAAACCCTCTGCTTCGCGAATAGACCTTAAAGTTTCCGCGGATGAAACATTTCCCGCAGATAAAACCTTTAATCTCTCGCAGTATAATGATGCGGGCTTTCAGACGGCAAATCTTTCAGATATAACTTTTACAATGTCCGAAGCCAAAAACGGTATTTATTTTAACGCTTTGGAAACTAAAACTGGCGGTGGAGAACTGCTAAGCAAACTTAGCGGGAAGTCAACGGTGAAGGTAAAATGGGATTTTGGCGACAAGACAAAAAAAGACAATACCTATGAAGGGACATCTGATCCTCTCAACCTGAAACGGAAATTTATTTATGACCGTGAAGGTTCCTATCGCGTAACGCTTGAGGTTACAGATGACCGCGGTATCACGGACAGGAAAATTTTCAATATCGTTGTAGCCTCCATTGCCGCAAGAATGCGCTTTACGCCAGGCACTATTGTTGATAAATGGACAAAAGTGACAGTGGATGGATCTACGTCTTCATCTGATCTCGGCAGTATCAAATCTTATAAATGGGAATTCAGTGAATTGCCGACAGATGACTTTGTAAAGCCGGCAGAAACGGTTGATCGCTTTGACATTGGGCGTTTTAAAAAAGCAGGTGGCTACACGGTCAGTCTTGAAGTAGCGGATAATAGCGGCAGGACGGCAAAAACCAGTGCCGTTCTAACAGTAACTTCCAAACCGCCGGTCGCGCAGTTTACCGCTTTCAATAAAGATAAATCACATCCAAATATTTATATTCTTGATGGAACGGCCAGCTACTCGGTTGATTCCGGTCCGGATGAAAAAATGGAATTAAAATGGGAAATCAACGCCGCCCCGGGAGACTGCGCTTATTTTACATTAAAAGATGAGGGTAAAACTTTTAGCGAAACCAAAAAAGATTGCACGGAATTGGGCAGAGAAGGCGACATTGGCTGGAGCAGCCAAAACAGCAAACTCAAAGTAAAACTCAAAAAAGGAAAATATACAGTTACGCTTGTTGCCAGAAATCCGGCTGATCCTGCAAATACAAAAGGCGGAAAAACCCAGGAACAAAAGCTGATTGTTGAGAAAGATCTTGATGTGGGCTGGGGTGATGATGGCAGACCGTTCACGGCGCAGCTTAATGAAAGCGGAAAAAGCGAAATTGTATTTTCCATAAAATCCGAGAATGGTGTAGCCTACGAAATTGATACGGGCGACTCCCAGAAAGAAAAGGGCAAAATAAATCCCGATCCAAGTGTGCCAACCATCGTGAAACATACCTATGACCAGGCAGGTTCTTATATTGCCAAGTTAAGTGTTTTTGATGCCGAAGATAATTCAAATACCTTGACGCGAAAAATATTCATTGGAGGGGGGAATAAGCCTGTTGCGGCCATTCATGTCATTCAAGATGGTATTGATTTGCCAGGTGGCACGGATATGATTATCGGGAATCGAAAGAGCGTTTTTGTTTTTGATGCCGGAAAATCCTTAAATGTAGATGGCGCCAGTCGTCATTTAAATTATAGTTGGGATTTTGGAAACTTTGAAAAGAGCGCAAAAAAACAGGCGACATATACATATAAAGAGGCAAATCCAAGAGAAGGGGATTTTTATACTGTAAAATTAAAGGTAACGAATGATGAAGACGCTACAAAATCCGCGGAAGAAAGCCTCAAAATCCGCATTATCAGGGAACCTCCGATTGTGCGGGGAATCATCGCCGTTCCTGCTGGCCAGAAATTAACCACGCCTGTCAGCGTGAATGTTTCCGCTCTTGGAGCTGAAGATCCTGATGGCAAAATTATTCAATATCGCTGGTGGTATTACGATGTTGATAATCCTGATAATCTTCTTGGCTTACAGATAACCCAATCACCGTCCGCTACTTTGACTGTCGGCACTAACGGTGAGGAAAATCAAAGAAAAATATACAAATTTGGTGTCGCGGTCACTGATGATGACAACATGACATTTGACACCGGAAAAGAATTGAATGAAGCCCTTGTGCCGAGCATCACAGTTACCAATGGTCCAAACAAAGCGCCTGTCGCCAAATTCAGCGTAGATCGAACAAGTATTGATGTTGGTGAAAGTGTTACATTTAATTCCACTTCTTTTGACCCAGACACAACGGGCAGTATTGTGCGATATATTTGGGATTTTGAAGGCAGGGGTTTTGCGGCAGCTTCGCTGACGGACGACTATAATCAACCCAATGTCACATATACATACGCGAAACCTGCTAAAACGGGTTTTAAAGCCAGATTAAAAGTTGTTGATAATAATGGCGCCGAAGCCGTTTCGGACGCCGTGTTGATTTATGTGGAGGGCAAATCGGGCGCGCCGACAGCCGCTTTTATCAGTAAACAGGTTGGAACAGACAAAAAGATGCAATTTACAGATAATTCAATCGGAGATGCCGTCAATGGCGCTTCCATAAAAAAGTGGACATGGGATTTTGATGTCAACACGGATTCAGATGGCGATGGAATAAAAGATAACGACCAGGATTCAACTGAACAAAATCCTGCATACGAATATCAAAATTATGGCATCTATAGAGCTAAATTAACTGTAGAAGATGACCAGGGCAATCAGGCAAAAGTTACCAATTTTGTTAATGTGAAGGCACCGGAAAAATCTTCAACCGATACAAAAACTCTGCCCCCAAAAACTGATTCAAAATCCGGTATAGGTTATTCCACAGACGAGCCCGAAGGGCTTGTTAAGAAATTACAGCGACCAAAGGGAGCAACCACTCCCCTGAAGCCAGCGCCGACGTCCGGCACAGATTCACAGTCGGCTGAAAAATTGGAAGCCCGTCTTTTAAGCGTTCCCGCTCCCAGTGAAGCGGACGGCCGTATTCACCTTCAGGGGGACAGCGCCACTGTTATTTTCGATTTTTCAAATTCAAAAGGTAATATCAAGTCCTATGTTTTTGATAAAAATATCTTTTTTGATTCCAATGGCAATGGGGTGAAAGATGATGATGAAGATTATAAAACCGATAAACCGGGGACATGGACGACGCAATATGCCAGGTCTTATGGTGCTGTTCGCACGCGGCTTACAATTTTGGATATGGATGGTAAAAAAGCTTTTGTTGATAAAGATATTATTTTTGATCCACCTGTCGCGCCCAAGGGGAAAAAGCCAAAAAATCCTTTACAAACAGCCTTATTTTCAGGATACGACATTCTTGATTTGCCGGTCCTGCTTGTGCTGGTGGCTGGATTTGTTATATTTATAAGCAGAGACAGGCTGCGGCTTATCCCTAAAAAAAGGCAGACAGAAGATGAAGTTGAAGACAATTGATAATTGGAAGTTGTCTATTTTATCTTTTTTCTGGCACCTGAAAATCGAGTAGTTCCGCAGCAGAATGGGCAATCTGCGGATACCGGGAATACAAAATCTCAAACCATGGGCCAACCTCAACAACCCGTGCAGGTTCAACCTGCTGTCGTGGGGCCAGGTGGTAATACGTCTCCGACAAATCCGGCAATGAATGTACGTCCTGTCGTAGGGACTGTCGTAGGGACTGGTCGCGACCAGTCCCTACGACAGTCAATAACAGGCGCGGTTGCAAAAAAACCACC
>CAZZPB010000001.1:0-6960 GCA_964655905.1 uncultured Candidatus Peribacteria bacterium | reverse complement strand
TCGGAATACACGGCTGCGCCAGCAGATATTTATGTTGAAGTTAAAGATTTAAATAGAAATCTTGATGGCAGTAAGATTGAAATAATTGAGGTTGTAATTACAACAAATCTTGCCGCAGGCGAAGACAAAGAAACAATTACTCTTATAGAAACCGGGCCAAACACTGGTATTTTTCGGAACACCACGGCATTGCCGCTTGTTGCAGATGCGATTTCGAAAGAAAACAGTTTGCTTGAAATTACAGGATTTGGATCGGGAAAAGTTAAATATGTGGACATCTATGACGCAACGGATATTAAAACCGACAGCGTGCCATTGAATTTGCCGTAAAACGCAACGCAATCCTTATGCCCAGTTGAGTTTTGACTGCGGTGGATTTAATTAATGATTTCCGGGGAAACAACGAAAATATCTTTTGCCAATGGATAAGGAGTTTTTACTGGCGCTATTACGACACCTTTCCAGCCGCCTGCCTGTAATGTTTTGAATTGTTGCATACCCTTTATATCATTCATCTGTAGCCTGGAAGCCAGTTTTATTTCTGCTGCTAAAAGTTTTCCATTTTTTTCCATTATCAGATCAACCTCATATTTTTCTTTCGTTCTAAAATAGTAAATACGGGGTTCAAGTCCGCGATGCCAATAACTTTTTATAATTTCACCAATGACGAAAGTTTCAAAAAGTTGACCGGCAAAAGCGCCTCGTAGGGCAGTTGAAGCGCTTAACCATCCCGTTAAATAACATACCAGACCTGTGTCTAAAAAATACAATTTGGGAGTTTTGATAAGACGCTTGGTAAGATTACGATAATATGGCTGTAATAAAAAGACATGTCCGCTTGCCTCTAAAAGACTTAACCATTCTTTAGCGGTATTTACGCTTATATCACTGTCCCGCGCCATGTCAGAAAAATTTAACATGCCTGCTGTACGTGCCGCACAGGCCTTAATAAATCTTTCAAAACGTGAAAGGGAAACTACTTTTACTAAATCACGAAGATCTCTATCGATATATGTTTGGACATAGGAACCATAAAAGTTTTCCCAGGGTGGAGGATTACGGCTTATTAATCGTGGAAAAGAACCACGGACAATTTTTTCAAAAAGCCTGGTGAGTGACAATGAAGGTGGTGGCAGGGTTATACTTTTTGAAAAAACGTAATCGGGCGCCCATGGATTTTGAATTGGTATGTTACCTTTTTCTTCAGCAAGAGACAGACCAAGGAGCTTTAATACCGCAACACGTCCGGCGAGAGATTCAGAAACGTTTTTCATGAGATGAAACTGCTGTGAACCGCTTAACCAGTATGCCCCCATGCGCCGTTCCCGATCAACTTTTGCTTTAAGATAAGGAAAAAGTTCAGGAGCATGCTGTATTTCATCAATAATGAGAGGCGCCGGATATTGTTCTAAAAATCTGGCCGGATCATTTTTAGCCAATGACCGTAATTCAAATTCATCCAGACTTATGTATTGTCTTTTTTTATTACCTCTATTTTGACTCAAGTGTTTTAAAAGCGTTGTTTTCCCGACTTGCCGCGCACCTGTTAGCAGCACAATGGGAAATTTACCTGAAACCAGTTTAATTGTGCTTTCAAGATAACGTTCTTTATAAATAGCCATTATTTTGAACTAAAAATACATGACTATTTTATAGTTCAACTGCAAATTAGTCAATATATATATTGATCATCTTTTGAAATAAAGCCCAGCTGAATTTGCCGTAAAACGCAACGCAAAGTATTGGCATTTTCTTTCTCTCCAATTTAAGCTACATTTGCCTAAACAACACACATCGGCAATTGCTTAACAAACTCCCGCGTACGCGGGGGCGTCTATGGATGAGAAAAAATTTCTTCAAAGACTGGAAAAAATACGCAACCGCCGCGAGCTTGCGACCACGGATTTGGTTAGCGTTCTGGATCTAAGCCGTGATGAAGTGGATTTGATTTTTAATCTGGCGGCGGAAGTTGAAACACTTTTAAAAGGTGAAATGAAGAAAGTTCCCTTGTTAAAGGGAAAATCTCAAATGAGTTTTTTTATGGAGAGTTCAACTCGCACGAGTGTTTCTTTTGAGCTGGCCGGGAAAAATCTGGGCGCTGATACGGTAAATATTAATGTGGAAAAATCTTCCATGAACAAGGGCGAAACGCTTTTGGATACTGCCATCACTTTGGATCAGATGCAGCCGGATATTATCGTGATGAGAACTGGCTTTTCCGGAGCGGTCCATTTTTTTGCGCGAAGCGTAAAGGCGGCGGTTATTAATGCCGGTGATGGCATGAATGAACATCCGACCCAGGCTTTGTTGGATCTCTACACCATGCGGAAATTTGTGGACAGGAATCTGAAAAAGAAAAAACTGGTTATCGTGGGGGATGTTTTGCATAGCCGCGTCTTCGGATCTCTGGCCCGTTTGGCAAAAATGTTTGAGATGGATATCACCGTTTCCGCACCGCACACGCTTATTCGTCCGCATCTGGAAACATGGGGGGTTCGCCATGAACCGAACATTGAAAAAGCCCTTGCAGGCGCGCACATTGTTTATGCTCTGCGATTACAGACCGAAAGGGCGGCGGCGGCCTTTGTTCCCACGGTACGCGAATACTCCAAGACTTACATTATCAATGCGGCGCGTATGAAATTGGCCGATAAAAACGCCGTTGTCATGCATCCCGGTCCTGTTATACGCGAACTTGACGTGCACACCAATATTTTGGAAACCGATATTTCCTTAATTCCTGAACAGGTGTTTAGCGCTTACTGCATTCGTTTTGTCCTGCTTTGGCTTTTTGGAAACAAGCGCAAAGATAAGCAGATTGCCAAAAGGCTTTTTAAGGCTTAGCCCATGATCAAAAATATTCTCATTATCAACGGCAGAATCATTGACCCGGCTCGAAAAATCGACCAAATTGCGGATCTTTTAATAAAAAACGGCAAAATTTCAAAAACAGGTAAAAATCTGGACAAAAATGATCCCGATATCGAATTGATTGACGCTAAAAACAGGATTGTCGCGCCGGGATTTATTGATTCACATGTGCATTTGCGTGAACCGGGCCGTGAAGACAAAGAAACCATTTTGACAGCTTCCCGCGCGGCGGCAAAGGGCGGAGTTACCTCCATTATTGGCATGCCAAACACCACTCCGGTGGCCGACAATCAGACGGTTTTAGAATATGTGCTTTCCAAAGCAAAAAGGGAGTCGCTGGTCAATATTTTTGTTGCGGGCGCCATCACCAAAGGTGAAGGCGGAAAAGAGCTTGCTGAAATCTGGGAAATGAAAAACACCGGCGCCATCGCGGTGAGCGACGATGGTTTTGATGTTCAAAATCTGGATCTTTATTTGAAGGCAATGCAGTACTGTAAGACATATGACATGCCTGTTATCGCGCATGCCGAAGATCGGGATTTGGCTGCGGAAGGCCAAATGCATGAAGGAATTGTTTCAAGCAGGCTTGGGCTTATGGGTATACCTCCCTGTGCGGAAGATATTGCGACAGCGCGCATAATTTGTCTGGTGGAAGAGTCCGGACATAGGGCCCATATTACACATGTTTCCAGTAAAGGTTCTGTTGATTTCATTCGTTTGGCTCAAAAAAAGGGTTTAAAAATAACTGCCGACGTTACCCCGCATCATTTTTCACTAACCGATGAAGCGCTTGCAGGCTACAATACGAACGCAAAAGTCAATCCGCCGCTACGCAGTGAAGATCATAGACGCGCCCTGTTAAAAGGTCTGCGCGATGGGACTATCACCGTTATCGCCACCGATCATGCTCCCCATCTATGGGTAGAAAAAGAACGTGAATTTGACGCGGCGCCAAGCGGCATAGTTGGGCTTGAAACCTTGCTGCCGCTCATCATGACCTATCTGGTGCAGAAAAAAGTGCTGACGCTTTCGCAGGCATTGGCAAAAATCACATGCAATCCCGCCAAAATTTTCAACATGGCCAAAGGCACTTTGGCTTCGGGAAGCGACGGGGACGTAACTATATTTTCGCCGAATGAAAAAACAGTTATTGATCGCACCAAATTTGAATCAAAAGGACAAAATTCACCTTTTCACGGTATGACTTTAGCGGGCGTGGTTACGGAAACCATCGTAAATGGGAAAATCATCGTCAAGAAGGGCAATATTTTGTGATAATCATTGCCATCATCATTTCTGAATGGAGCGCAAAAATTGCCCATCAAATTTTCATCAGCAATAAATTCAATATTTTCGCCAGAAAACAGGTCGCATATTGCAAATTCATACTAATTTGCAAAGCGTCCCTTTACATTTTAATAGTAATTTGATAACATACAGTTGTCATTTTAATACTTTTATTACGCCGTTTTGATTCAAAGAACGCTCCAGATTGCCATTAATAAATATTTAAAGAGCTCCACAAAGAAGATATTTTTTATTTGGGGACCACGGCGTTCCGGTAAAACTACCGTGCTCAAAAAACTTGGTCATAGTTTAGGAGTTCCGCGCTTCAATTTTGATCTCTTTTCTGATTATGAAAAATTTATTCCTGATAAAACCGTCCTGCAGAAAATTGTTTCGGAACATAAAATTATTTTAATTGATGAAATTCAAAATTATCCTGAATCAACGCTCGCTCTTAAAATTTTGTTTGACGAATTTAATGTTAAAATTATTGCAACCGGAAGCAGCGAATTGCGTCAGAAATCAAAACAGTTTGACAGCCTGGCGGGGAGGTTTACAGAACATTATTGTCTTCCGCTTTCTTTGGAAGAAATACGAAATTATGTTTCTCCCAAATCTTATGAAGAGCCTGCTTTTTTTAGGAATCTTCAGCAATCATTACAAATATTTGGCGCTTATCCCGAAGTCTACACGGCCGTTCAAAATGAGGAAAAAATTCAAATTCTTGAGAACATAATTGATACCTACGTCCTAAAAGATATTATTTCACTTTATAATCTGCAAAATGTTAAATTGGCAAAAGATATTCTTGTTAAAATTGCTCTGCAAATTGGTTCCGAAGTTTCTGTTCGTGAACTTGCCTCAAGCATGGCCTGCAGCGCCGCCACGGTCGCAGGTATTCTTGAAATTTTTGTGAAGAATTATATTTTAATAACATTGCCTTCTTTCAAGACAAATTTACGGAGGGCTGTTTCCCAACATCATAAATATTACTTCGCGGATTTAGGGCTGCGTAACGCGCTGATCAAAGATTTTCGTATTCTGGATCTGCGGCCCGACTCCGGACAGCTTTTCGAAAATTTTATCGTCATTGAATTTTATAAAGCCCTGCGTAATTATAATTTGCCGTATTCCATGTATTTTTATAGGGAATATAACGGCAAAGAGGTTGATCTGGTATTGGAAGATTATCAGAAAAAATATAGATGTTTTGAAATCAAGAAAATTAAAGGAAAAATCAATGACATTTTCCCGTTGCCGCACAAAACATTCTCCATTCATGGAGAAAATTACTTTGAAATCATTAAAAACCAGGCCGGAGGAAAAATAAATTGACAATTTTCATCAGCAATAAATTCAATATTTTTGCCAAAAAATAGGTCACGGTAAAGAAAGCGATAAAAAGCGCCAGGCCGGAAATACTCCATGGGTTATCAAGTCCATGTTTTTGGAGAATCCAGATAATGGGATGGTGGATCAAAAAAATCATGTAGCTTTGAGCCGCTATGCGCTTAAAAAACTCATGAAAGCGATTCTTTTTAATGCATTTCCAGATCAATGTAAAAATGGCGACACCAAGAAGAGCGTCTGTAAAAGAATAAGTCGCGCCGTAGAAATAACCAGGCAATAGAGCGAGTCCTAAAATCCACAGGGATGATAACGGCCGCGATTTTTCTATAACATTTTTGGCCAATACCATGCCAAAACTGAATTCAAATATTCTGCCCAGACTAAAGCCATAACCCATGGCGCCAACATGGTTTTTTAAAACCAGATAATAAAAAATCCTGAATATGACAGTAACGGCAAACATGATCCATAGAAATTTGCCTGCCTGCCGCGTGCCAATTTTCTTTAGCAGAATTGAGAGAAACGGGAAAAACAGATATAGTTGAATAACAAGGCCCAAAAACCACGTTTCACCGTTGATTGGAGGGTAAAACCATTGATCCGAAAAGAGATTCAACCCGAATAAAAAAGGGAAAATATTGACATACCAGTTTTCCAGCGGCCAGTGATCCAGAAAAAATCCCTTCAATAAAAAAACAAATACGACGCTTAAAAGAGCCGCCGGCATAAGTCTGAAAATTCTTTTTTTGAAATATTGTTTGAAATCGAAACGCTTCTGACTCTGCGCATACGACAAATAAAGCCCAAAACCCGAAGCAATGACAAATAAATTAACGCCAAGATAGAGATAAGCCTCAAAAAAGCGGGCCACATCAAGAATTTTAATGTTTTGCCAATATTGGTACAGCCACGCGCTGTCAACAATTTTAATGTGCCATCCGGCAAGTTCGCCAAAAAAATGAAAAGCGGCAATCATAACAATGGCTACGGCTTTAATGGCATCCAGCTGCGGTGAATACGGTTTTGATTTCTGGATTTCGGTCATTGGTTGTTTGGAATTTGATGCTTGGTCATTGGTAATTGATCATTGATCATTGGTCATTTGTTGTTTGGAATTTGGTGCTTGGTCATTGGTAATTGATCATTGGTCATTGGTCATTGGTTGTTTGGAATTTGGTGCTTGGTTATTGGTAATTGATCATTGGTCATTGGTCATTTGTTGTTTGGAATTTGGTGCTTGGTTATTGGTAATTGATCATTGGTCATTGGTCATTGGTCATTTGTTGTTTGGAATTTGGTGCTTGGTCATTGGTAATTATTTATGGATCATACGTTTTTTTCTTTGAATAAAATTTCAGGAAAAACTATGATCAAATCCGAAATCCGAATTTCAAATGTCAATTCAATATCAAAGTTCAAAGGTTCAAATGTCAATTCAAGATTGGAACTGAA